>JAVBUK010000216.1:0-6084 GCA_031555345.1 Xanthobacteraceae bacterium
GACATCTCGCGCGTCACCCAGGAAAGCCTGCGGGCGGCGATCGCCGTGGTGCCACAGGACATCTCGTTGTTTCACCGCTCGGTGCGGGAGAACATCCGCTACGGCCGCCCCGACGCCTCGGAGGAGGAGGTGCGGCAGGCCGCGGTGGCGGCGCGCTGCGTCGATTTCATCCACGACCTCCCGCGGGGATTCGACACCATCGTCGGCGATCGCGGCATGAAACTGTCGGGCGGCCAACGCCAGCGCATCGCGATCGCCCGCGCGTTCCTCAAGGATGCCCCGATCCTGCTGCTGGACGAGGCGACGTCCGCCCTCGACGTCGAGTCGGAGGACGCGATCCGCGAGGCGCTCGGACGGCTGATGCGCGGACGCACCGTGCTGGCCATCGCCCACCGCCTGTCCACGCTGTCGAATTTCGACCGCATCCTCGTCCTGCAGGCCGGCGCCATCGTGCAGGACGGGCCGCCCGGAAGACTGATGATCGACCCGGGATTGTACCGCGAGTTGGTCGAAGGCGAGCTCAGCCGCCTCGCCCCCCAGGCGGCGTAGCACGGGGCCGGCCGATCCGAACCGCGGATTGCGGATCGGCCGGGTCCGGTTTCACGCCGTCTCGTACGCCTCCATCGGCGGACACGCGCAGACGACGTGACGGTCGCCGTACTCGTTGTCCACCCGGTTGACCGGGCTCCAGTACTTGTCGAGCGCGGCGACGCCGTTCGGGAAGCAACCCTCGCGCCGGCTGTACGGCCGCTTCCACTCGTCGTCCGCGAGGTCGAGCACCGTGTGCGGCGCGCGCCGCAGCGGACTGTCGGCGGCGGTGAACCGGCCGGCGGCGATGTCGGCGATCTCGCCCCGGATCGCGATCATCGCCTCGACGAAGCGGTCGATCTCGTACTTCGATTCGGATTCCGTCGGCTCGATCATCAGCGTTCCGGGCACCGGGAAGCTCATGGTGGGGGCGTGGAACCCGTAGTCGATCACCCGCTTGGCGATATCCTCGACCGTCACGCCGAGTTCGTCCTTGAAGCGACGCGGGTCGATGATGCATTCGTGCGCGACGCGGCCGTTGCGGTTCTTGTACAGAACCGGGAAATGGGGATCGAGCCGAACCGCGACGTAGTTGGCGTTGAGGATCGCGACCTTGGTGGCGCGGGTGACGCCCTCGCCACCCGCCAGCAGCAGGTAGGTGAACGAGATCGGCAGGATCGACGCCGAGCCGAACGGTGCGCCGGCCACCGGACCGACCGCCGAGGTGCCGCCGTCGAGCGCCGGATGCCCCGGCAGGAACGGCGCGAGGTGGGCCTTGACGCCCATCGCCCCCGCCCCCGGCCCGCCGCCGCCGTGCGGAATGCAGAAGGTCTTGTGCAGGTTGAGGTGCGAGACGTCGCCCCCGTAGGCGCCCAGTTGCGCCACGCCGACCTGGGCGTTGAGGTTGGCGCCGTCGATGTAGACCTGCCCGCCGAGACCATGGACCATGTCGCACAGTTCGCGGACGTTTTCCTCGAACACGCCGTGGGTCGACGGATAGGTGATCATCACCGCCGCCAGGTTGGCGGCGTGCTGCTCGGCCTTGGCCTTGAGGTCGTCGACGTCGACGTTGCCGCCGGCGTCGCACCTGGTGACCACCACCTCCAGGCCCACCATGGCGGCGGAGGCCGGGTTGGTGCCGTGGGCCGACGACGGGATGAGGCAGATGTTGCGGTGCCCCTCCCCGCGCGAGGCGTGGTAGGCGCGGATCGCCAGCAAGCCGGCGTACTCTCCCTGCGCGCCGGAGTTCGGCTGCAGCGAGAACGCGTCGTAGCCGGTGATCTGGCACAGCCACGCCGACAGGCGTTCGAACAGCTCGTGGTAGCCTTCGGCCTGGTCGCGCGGCACGAACGGATGCAGCGATCCGAACTCCGGCCAGGTCAGCGGAATCATCTCCGCCGCGGCGTTGAGCTTCATGGTGCAGGAGCCGAGCGGGATCATGGCGCGGTCGAGCGCGAGATCGCGGTCCGACAGCTTGCGCATGTAGCGCATCAGCTCGGTCTCCGAGCGATAGCGGTGGAATACCGGGTGTGCCAGACAGGCCGACTTGCGCCGCAGCTCGCGCGGCAGGCCGCCGGTCTCGGCGCGCGCGACCTCCGCGACGCGCATCGTGCCGCCGAAGATCGTCCACACCGTCTCGATGGTGGCCGCCGTGGTCGTCTCGTCGAGGCTGATGCCGAGGCGGTCCGCACCGACGATCCGCAGGTTGACGCCGTGCGCGACCGCCCGTTCGACCAGTTCCCGCTGCTTGGTCCCGACCGCGACGGTCAGGGTGTCGAAGAACGTGTCGTCGACCGGCCGATAGCCGAGCCGGACGAGACCGGCCGCCAGCGTCGCGGTCTTGTCGTGGATGTCCTGGGCGATCGCCTGCAGGCCTTCCGGCCCGTGGTAGATCGCGTACATCGAGGCCATCACGGCGAGCAGCGCCTGCGAGGTGCAGATGTTCGAGGTCGCCTTCTCGCGCCGGATGTGCTGCTCGCGCGTCTGCAGCGCCAGCCGGTAGGCGCGGTTGCCGCGCGCGTCGACCGACACCCCGACCAGCCGGCCGGGCATCGAGCGTTTGATCGCGTCGCGACACGCCATGTAGCCGGCGTGCGGCCCGCCGTAGCCCATCGGAATGCCGAAGCGCAGCGCGGAGCCGATGGCGATGTCGGCACCGAGTTCGCCCGGCGGCGTCAACAACGCCAGCGCCAGCAGGTCGGCCGCGACCGCGACGACGCCGCCCTTGGCCTTGACCGACGCGGCGGCGGCGCGGATGTCGCGAATGCGGCCGTTCGTGCCCGGATACTGGAACAGCGCGCCGAACACAGCGTCGGGAACCAGGTCCTTGTCGGGATCGCCGACGATCACCTGCAGGCCCATGTAGGCGGCGCGCGTCCGGATCACCGCGAGTGTCTGCGGATGCACCTCGGCGTCGACGAAAAACGCCGCCGCCCGCGACTTGGACACCCGGCGCGCGACCCCCATCGCTTCGGCCGCCGCGGTCGATTCGTCGAGCAGCGAGGCGTTGGCGACGTCCAGACCGGTCATCTCGGCGATCATGGTCTGGAAGTTGAGCATCGCCTCCAGGCGGCCCTGGCTGATTTCGGGCTGATACGGCGTATAGGGCGTGTACCAGGCCGGATTTTCCAGGATGTTGCGCAGGATGACCGCGGGCAGGATCGTGCCGTAGTAGCCCTGGCCGATCAGCGAGGTGAGCATGCGGTTGCGGCCGGCGACCCGCTTGACCTCGGCCAGCGCCTCGGTCTCGGTCAGGCCTGCGCCGATGGCCAGCGGCACGTCCTGCCGGATCGAGGCCGGCATGGTCTCGGCGAGCAGCGCGTCGAGCGAGGCCGCCCCGACCGTCTCCAGCATGGCGTCGATGTCGCGCGGCGACGGGCCAATATGGCGGCGCACGAAGGCGCCCGGCGCGTCCTGCGACACGGGAACGGGCTTGTTCATCAGTGGCCCTCTTCTCCGGCGAAGGCGCCGTAGGCCTTGTCGTCCATCAGGCCGACGAGTTCGCTTTCGGCGGTCATGCGCACCTTGAACAGCCAAGCGCCGCTTTCGGCCTCGGTGTTGATGCGCGCCGGATCGCCGACGATCGCGTCGTTCACCTCGACGATCTCGCCGCTGACCGGCGTGTAGACGTCCGAGGCGGCCTTGACGCTCTCCACGGTCGCCGCCGTGTCGCCCTTGGCGAGGGTGCGGCCGACCTGCGGCAACTCGACGAACACGAGTTCGCCGAGTTGGGATTGGGCGTGATCGGTGATACCCACGGTGGCGATGCCGTCCTTGGTGTCGATCCACTCGTGTTCCGGGGTGAAAAGTCGCGGCATGTGAGGTTCTCCGATCAGCGTTTGCATCGACTAGGGACGAACGGAAGGGCGTGCACGTCGACGGGCAGGCGCTGCCCACGCACTTCCGCGAACAACCGGGTGCCGACCGACGATTGCGCCGGTGGCACGTAGCCCATGGCGATCGGCGCCGCCAGCGTGGGTCCGTATCCGCCGGAGGTGACGCGGCCGACCGGCGTCGCCGACGCTTCGCCGTCGAACAGCGGTGCGCCTTCGCGCACCGGCGCACGACCCACCGGTTTCAACCCCACCCGCAGACGTGCCGGCCCCTCACGCAGTTCGCGCTGGATGCGGTCGGCGCCGCAGAAGCCGCCCTCCTGCCGGCGCCGCTTCTGCATCGACCAGGCGAGGTTGGCTTCGACCGGCGAGGTGGACGGATCCATGTCATGCCCGTACAGGCACAGCCCCGCCTCCAGGCGCAGCGAATCCCGCGCGCCCAGGCCGATGGGCAACACCCGCGGGTCGGCCGTGAACCGTTCCCACACGGCGACGGCGTGCTCGGCCGGAACCGCGATTTCGTACCCGTCCTCGCCGGTGTAGCCCGAACGATGGACGCTCACCTCGGCGTCGCCGATCCGCCCGCGCGTCACCTGCAGGAACTTGAGTTCGGCGGCCTGCGGCACGCTTGCCGCCAGCAGGGCTTCCGCGGCCGGGCCCTGGAGCGCGAACAGCGCGAGGTCGTCGCGGATTGCCAGCACCACCGACGCCGGCATCCGCTCCTGCAGGAACGCGAAGTCGGCTTCCTTGCAGGCGGCGTTGACGATGATGCCGAGCTGGCCCTCGCGTTCGTGGGGGCGCCAGACCATCAGGTCGTCGCGGATCCCGCCCTCGTCGTTGAGAAACTGGGTATAGCGCTGCTGGCCGGGCTTGAGCCCGGCGACATCGCACGGCACCACCTGCTCGAAGGCGGCGGCGACCGTTTCCTGGCGGCCGTCGGCGGCCGTCAGATAGGCGACGCCCATGTGGCTGACGTCGAACAGGCCGGCGGCAGTCCGGGTGTGGATGTGCTCCTGCATCAGGCCGGCGCGGTACTGCACCGGCAGTTCGTAGCCGGCGAACGACACCATCCGACCGCCGTTGGCAACGTGCCAGGCATGAAGCGGCGTCTTGCGGACAGGCGAGCCGGTATTGGGGGAAGGCGAAGCATTAGTCATAAGGCGACTCCCGTTACGACCGGTTCCATCGCCCCATCTGTATCTGTGCCTGAGAACGTTATCCCGTCGGCGGGCGCCTACCGGCGTCACTTTCCAGATGTAGAATGTCGCGGTCCTTTTGCCTGAGAGTTTCCGGGGCGGTTGCTCCTTCGGCGCCGCCGTCTCGCGACGGCAATCTCTCCCGACGACGTGCGAGAAATATCCCAGCCGTTGGCGATTGTAAATTGTCGAACAGCAGTGGATGATTACCGCCCGACACCCATCCCGTCGGTTTCCCGTCATCGGGCCATCGGGATTTCCCCACCAGAGGCGTTCGCGATCCGATGCCAACCGGGATGCTTTCGGCCGGCGGCGCTTTGCCGAGCCCCTGGTCCCGACGGGCATGACGGCGTTTCACGGCCGCCCCCTTCGGCGACCGATGCTCCCGGAACACGGCACACCTGATGCCGTCAAGCCCTAACAGATCCGCGGCAACGGCTCGCCGGCGAGCCAGGCGACGATGCGCTCGCCACCCAGGCGGGTCGCCATCTGCACGAACCGTTGTTCGTCCGCGACGACCCCGCCGATCAGCGCCGCCGCCCTCCCGAGCGGATGGGCCCGCATGACGGCAATGAGCGGTTCGACCGCCTCCCGCGCCACCACCGCGATCAGCTTGCCTTCGTTGGCGATGTCGAGCGGGTCGAGCCCGAGAAGCTCGCACGCCGCCGTCACTTCCGCCTTGACCGGGATCGCCGCCTCGATCAGCCGAATACCGACGCCCGATTGCTGGGCGATTTCGTTGAGCGTCGCCGCCACGCCGCCGCGGGTCGGATCACGCATCAGCCGCAGCGACGGGCCGCCCACCGCCACCATGGCGGCCACCAGTCGATGCAACGCGGCCGAGTCCGACACCACCGTGGTCTCGAACGCGGCGTTCGGCCGCTGCGCCATCACCGCCACGCCATGATCGCCGATCGTGCCCGACACGATGACCGCGTCCCCCGGCCGCGCCCGGTCGCCCGACAGTTCGAGCCCTCGCGGCACCACCCCGACGCCGGCGGTCGAGATGAACACGCCGTCGGCCTTGC
>JAVBUK010000163.1:0-3059 GCA_031555345.1 Xanthobacteraceae bacterium
GCATCTGGGTGAGCTGCTCGTCGATCGGGGCCGCCAGGTCCTGGCGGCCTTCGCCCGCAGCCTGGCGGGCGACCGCCCCGAGGATCGACAACGGCGTCTTCAGGGCGTGGGCCAGGTCCCCGGCCTGGGTCTTGGCCCGCGCCATCGCGGCATCGTGGAACGCGATCAGGCGGTTGAGATCATTGACGACCGGCTGGACCTCGTCCGGAAAGCGTCCCGGCAGCGACCGGCTGGTGCCGGCATGAATCGTCTGCAACCCGCGCGCGAGTTCGCCGAATGGTTGCAACGCCAGCCGGATGAACACCGACATCGCGATCACCAGAATGACGCCCAGCGCGCTGAGCGACAGGACCAGGAGACGAAACATCGATTGTTGTGACGCCGCGAGGTCGCTGCGATCGAGTGCCGCCACGATCGGAAACGACAACTCCCCGGTCGGCGACGGCACCGACACGTCCTGCACCACCGCGAGCAGGGTCGAATGGGCCGGACCCGCAAGATCGGTCTCCCAACGCTCGCCCTTCGGCCGCGGGTCGGGCACCGTCAGGACGAAATCCCACAGCGAACGGGAGCGGGCGAACCGACCGCCGGCATTGCCGATCTGCCAGTACAGCCCCCCGTACGGGGTCTCGAACCGCAGGTCCGGCAGCGCCACGTCGAGGACCGGCCCGCCTTGCGGATCGACCCGGACCTGCGCCGCGATCGTCCTGACGATCTGGCCGAGCTCGATGGCGGCCCGGCGGTCGATCTCCCGGCTGAAGATCGCGCGCAGGCCGAAAGCCGCCAGGGTCATCGCCAGCACCACCAGCACCGCCGCGGCGGCACTGAGGCGAAACAGCAGCGAGCGCATCCTCATGACGGCTCGGGGGGGATGCGATAGCCGTGGCCCCGCTGGGTTTCGATCAGCGCAAACCCGAGTTTCCTGCGCACCCGCGCCACCAGGGCCTCGACCGCATTGGTGTCGCAGCCGGTGTCGCCGTCGTGGATGTGCTCCAGCAGTTCGCCTTGCGACAGTGAACGCCCGCGGTGCAGCAACAGGTAGGCGAGGAGTCGATATTCCATCACCGACAACGCCAGCACCTTGCCGTCGACCGTCGCGACCCGCGCCCGGGTGTCGAGTTCCAGGGGGCCTGCCTTGAGGACGGACGTCGCCTGGCCGGCGGCGCGCCGCGTGATCGCCCGCAGTCGCGCCAGCAGTTCCTCCATCTGGAACGGCTTGGTCAGGTAGTCGTCGGCTCCGGCGTCGATGCCCTCGACCTTTTCGCGCCAGCCGTCGCGCGCGGTCAGGATCAGCACCGGCGTCGATACGCCCGCGCCGCGCAGGCGCTTGAGCACCGAGAGGCCATCGAGACGAGGCAGGCCGAGATCGAGAACGATCGCATCGTAGTCCTCGGTCTCGCCCCTGAACCAGGCCTCTTCGCCGTCGTGCGCCGTGTCGACGGCGTAGGACGCTCCCTCGAGTCCCGAGCGGATATCGGCGGCGATGCGCGGTTCGTCTTCGACCACCAGGATGCGCATGGCTTACTTTGTCTTGAGGACGGCGAGCGTTCGAGCGTTGATCTCGATCTTTTGCCGCCGGCCGGAAGGGGACAGGATTGTTATCTCATATACCCAAATCCCGTCTTCGCGGTCCAGTTCGATTTTGATGACCTCGCCGGCGAGCTTGTCACGCGCGACCGCCAACACTTCCGACAGCGGCCGGGTCTGGCCGCTCTGGAGCGCATCCAGCGCGCAATCCTGGGACCGCCGGCAATCCCGCCGATCATCGCCGGCGGCGCCGTGCGGCAGGGTCACCACCGCCGCCATCGCCACCGCCGCCAGCGGCGGCAACCACGCTCGCAATTTGGCGCGCATGACGTTGATGTTCCTGTTTCGGTTCGTGGTGTCGGGCGCAACGGTCTGCGGTCAGGAAGCACGATGGCATCGGCAAAGGCGGTGTTGCCGCGACGCCGGAAAGTGGCGTCCGCTGCGCAGACCGGTCTGCGGCCGATGGCATTCGCGGTCCAACCCTGCGTTGTCGGCCCCTGCCACGTCCTCGGCCGACGAGGCGACCGAAGACGCGGTCAGACCTGCCATCACGCAGAACAGCACCATGAGCGGCACAAATGCGTCGATCTCCAGCGCGAGAGCTGCGATGATCGGAATGGCGACGAAGGCCACACAACAGGCTGCCGGCATGGGTTCCTCCAGGGTCTGGTGACGTGACAGGAGGTTAGCCCAACCCGCCTGACAACTCCCTGACAGCGGCTGTCAGGGATGCCGCGCCATCGCTCTGCTATGGTCCGTGACGCGTCCGATGGGCCGCGAAGAAGGAGAAAGCCATGAAAATCGCCGTTGCCGCGCTCGCCACCGCCTCGACCATCGCGTTCGGGGGCCCGCTCCTGGCCGACGACATCCGCTGTCCGACTGTTGCGGCCGAGCGGTGGATGCCGATCGAGAAGGTGGTGGAGCGGGCGGAATCGCTCGGATACTCGGTCCGCGAGACCAAGCGGAGCAAAGGGTGCTGGAAGGTCGAAGGGTATGACCGGAACGGAGCGGAGATCGAAATCCGTTTCAACCCGAGTTCCGGGGAGGTGGTGAGGGCGCACAGGTAACGACGCTCGGCACCGTCGCCCGGCCACGGTGATTCGAACGGGCGGGCGACGGCGACTTTTGGTCGGAGCATCCACCGACCGGGATGAATGAGCGCCCTCGAGCCACTTGCGCGCCCGACGGTCGCGCCCGACAGTCGCACTCCACGATGTCGGGCCGTCGACGGTCTGAACGAACAGCCGTTCGACCGTCATCGACTCGCCACCGAGGCCGAATGATCCCGAGGTCGAATGATCCCGAGGCCGAATGATCCGTGCCTCGCCGCGGTCGACCGGTTCGCGCGCGCCACTCACCTTGCGCGCGCTCGACGGCTTTTCGGACCCGGTCGCGGCGTCTCGAGAATGATGCCGATACTGACCGGTGCGGTTTGCTTTGGCAATACGCGTTGAGGGCATTTTCGATTTGTCGCCGCCGCATCAGCCGAAGCCGATGGATGACTAACGCAGCGTAATATTCGGCCGACAATC
>JAVBUK010000028.1:0-4430 GCA_031555345.1 Xanthobacteraceae bacterium
GGCTTCCCTACGAACTCGGCATCATCCGCAACCACTACGTCGGCCGCACCTTCATCCAGCCGACCCAGGCGATCCGCGAGTCCGGCGTCAAGCTCAAGCACAACGCCAACCGCGCGGTGGTCGCCGGCAAGCGCATCATCCTGGTCGACGACAGTCTGGTGCGCGGGACGACGTCGGTGAAGATCGTCCGGATGATGCGCGAGGCCGGCGCGCGCGAGGTGCATTTCCGCATCGCCTCGCCGCCGATCACCCATCCCGACTACTACGGAATCGACACCCCCGAGCGCGACAAGCTGCTCGCCGCCACCCACACGGTCGAAGAGATGCGCGCGATCATCGGCGCCGACTCGCTCTCCTTCCTGACGGTGGACGGCATCTACCGGGCGATGGGCGAAGAGCGGCGCGATCCGGTCCGCCCGCAGTTCACCGACCACTGCTTCACCGGCGAGTATCCGACCCCGCTGACCGACCAGGCCGCGCACGAGACCCCGCCGCGCCAGCTGTCGCTGCTGGCCGAGGCGAGTTGAGGAAGGGCGCGGTCCGAGACCCCACCTTCGTGCCGCAGAACACCCACGCATGCAGGCCGCGGGAGCGGGCCGTGGCGTCCGCAATCCCTTCCGCGAGTTTACGCGGCCGGCGCCCCTTGGTATTCAAAGGCCCCTGGCGGGGACGGTGATGCAACCCGGCTTCGCCCGAACCGGGACCTGAGACCCGCCAAATGTCCAAACCACTTGCCGACCGTATCGCACTCGTCACCGGGGCCTCGCGCGGGATCGGCTATGCGACCGCACTGGCGCTCGCCCGGGCCGGCGCCCACGTGATCGCCCTCGCCCGCACCGTCGGCGGTCTGGAAGAACTCGACGATGCGATCCGCGCCGAGGGCGGCGGCGCGACCCTGGTTCCGCTCGACCTCAAGGATCTGGACGGCATCGACCGTCTCGCGACGGTCCTGGCGGCGCGCCACCACCGGCTCGACGTCCTGGTCGGCAACGCCGGCATCCTCGGCTCGTTGTCGCCGCTCGCCCATGTCGACCCGAACGAATGGACCGAAGCGTTCGCCGTCAACGTGACGGCGAATTTCCGGCTGCTGCGCGCCCTCGATCCCCTGCTGCGCGCCGCCGACGCCGGGCGGGTGGTGTTCGTCACCTCCGGCGTCGCCACCAAGCCGCGCGCCTACTGGGGGACCTATGCGACGACCAAGGCGGCGCTCGACGCCATCGCCCGCACCTATGCGGCCGAAACCGCGACCACCAAGGTGCGGTGCAATCTCGTCACCCCGGGTCCGACCCGCACCCGGATGCGCGCCGCCGCCATGCCGGGCGAGGATCCCGAAATGCTGAAGACGCCGGACGCCGTCGCCGGCAAGATCGTCGCGATGTGCCTGCCGGACTTCCACGAGACCGGCAGGATCTACGACTGCCGCGCCGACGCCCTGCTGGCGTTCCGTCCGCCCGCCTGACCTCCCGGGCCATGCGCCGGCCGGTGCGCCGCATCGCCCGCCCATGGGTTCGAGGCGGTCTCCGCGCTGCGCACCAGCGCGCGGTCTCACGGCTTGCGCGCGTAGGGATTCTTCTTTTCCCGCAGGGTGAGGCGGATCGGCACCCCCGGCAGGTCGAAGCTGTCGCGCAGGCTGTTGACCAGATAGCGCGTGTAGGCGTCCGGCACCGCGTCGGCGCGGGTGCAGAACAGCACGAAGCTGGGCGGCCGCGATTTCGGCTGGGTGATGTAGTTGAGCTTGAGGCGCCGGCCCGACACCGCCGGCGGCGGATGCGCGGCAAGCGCGGTGTCCAGCCAACGGTTGAGTGCGTTGGTGGTGACGCGGCGGTTCCACACCGCGTGGATGTCGACCACGGCCTGCATCAACCGCTCGAGCCCCTGCCCGGTCAGGCCCGAAACCGCGACGATCGGAACGCCTTTCACCTGCGGCAGCCAATGGTCGACTTCGCCTCTGAGCCGGGTGGCCGTCGCCCCTTCCTCGAGATCCCACTTGTTCATGCCGACGACCAGCGCCCGCCCCTCGCGCTCGACCAGATCGGCGATGCGCAGGTCCTGCTCCTCGAACGGAGCGGCCGCGTCCATCAGCAGCACCACCACCTCGGCGAAGCGGATCGCCTCCAGCGCATCGGCCACCGACAGCTTTTCCAGCTTCGCCTCGATGCGGGAACGCCGCCGCAGGCCCGCGGTGTCGTGGACGCGGAAACGTCGCCCGTTCCAGGCGAGATCGACCGCAATCGCGTCGCGGGTGATGCCGGCCTCCGGCCCGGTCAGCAACCGTTCCTCGCCGAGCAGGCGGTTGATCAGAGTGGATTTGCCGGCGTTGGGCCGGCCGATCACGGCGATCCGGATCGGCCGCTGATCGGCGTCCTGCGGTGGATCGCCGTCGTCGGGGCCGGTCAGGTCGGGCAACGTCGCCCGCAAGGCGTCGTAGAGTTCGGACAACCCCTCCCCGTGCTCCGCCGACAGCGCGACCGGCTCGCCCAGGCCGAGGGCGAAGAATTCGTAGGCTCCGGCTTGGCCGGCGCGTCCCTCGCTCTTGTTGGCGACCAGAATCGTCGGCGTCCCGGACCGCCGCACCAACCCGGCGAACACCTGGTCGGCCGGCGTCAGACCGGCCCGCGCGTCGACCAGGAACAGGACGGCATCGGCGGCCGCGATCGCCACCTCGGTCTGCACCCGCATGCGCCCGCTCAGGGTCTCGGCCGCCGCCTCTTCGAGACCGGCGGTGTCGATCACCCGGAACGACAGATCGCCGAGGCGGCCTTCGCCCTCGCGACGATCCCGGGTCACGCCCGGCAGATCGTCGACCAGGGCGATGCGCTTGCCGACCAGCCGATTGAACAGCGTCGATTTGCCGACGTTCGGCCGGCCGACGATGGCGATGGTGAAATTCATGACGCTGGGTCGCCCGGGACGGCCATTGGTTGCTTGCCGCGAACGTTCAGCGCGCGGCACTCGGCGGCGGCGCGGGTTGCGGGTCCGGCCACGGCGCCCGCGCCTGCGCGGCGGGCTGGATTTGCATCGGGGCGTTCCGGCCCGCCGATGGCTGTGCCTGGGCGGCGGCATTCGGCCTCGGTCGGGGCTTCGCCGCCCTGGGTTTGGGTTTCTCTTTCGCCCGCGGCTCGGCAGTCAATTGCTCCACCGCAGCCTCCGCTGCGTCGGGCGCCGGTTGGGCGGCTTGTTCGCTGTAGCCCTTCTGAAGCTCGGCTGGAATGCCCTGGCTGACGCCCGGCACGCCTTCGGGGAACACCGGTTTGCGTTCGCCGGGCAACTTCTTCTTGGTGTCGAAGACGGCGAGGTCGGCGATACTGTCCAGGCTGTCGCAGCCGCCCAGGACGAACCCCATCGACACGATCAGACCCGCGCATATCGCTTTGCGGAATGGCCTCATGGCGCTTTCCCCAACCCGGTTTTCCTCAACTCTTGCCGCTCTCGGTCGCCAAAGTCAGCAGCATCTCCGCCCGTGCACGCAGGTCGGCCGGCGTTTCCGGATCGGCGGTGAGCATGTCGCACCAGCGCTTGACCGCTTCCTTGTCGCCCACCCGCAACGCCGACGTGGCGAGCAGTTCGCGTGCGGTGTGCCGGAAGGGTGCCTTGGCACCCGCGACCGGCTCCAGCCGTTGCACCAGCTCGCTCAACGGCGCGGTGTCGACCAGCAACAGTCCGGCGCGCACGACCGCGAGGTCCTGCAGCGGCTGACCGGTGCCGGAATCCGTCGCCAGGCTGTCGTAGACGCTCACCGCCGCCTTCCGATCGCGCTCGGCCAGCTCGGCCGCCTCGCGGAACCGGGCCAACAGGCGGTAGCCCGACGTCCCCTCGCGCGCCAGCCTGGCGAAGCCGGCCTCGGCCTCGGCGTGCTTGCCGCTCTCCGAAAACTTGGCGGCATCATCGAACTGGACGCTGGCTTCGGCGGCCTTCTTGAGATCCCACCACTGGTATGCGCGCCAGCCACCGACCGCCAGGACGATCAGAACGCAGAGCGCGATGATGTGATAGCCGTACCGTGTCCACAGCTGCTGGAGCCGTTCTCGCCGTACTTCCTCGTCGACTTCCTGAAAGATATCGGACACGAAGGCCCCTCCACCCCTGCTGCCAGCACACTTGCGCCCCGTGCGGCCAGCACACTGTCGGCTGGCGCGCGGCTACCATAACGATGTGGCGATGGCGAGGCAAAGCCCGCCGATCGGCGATGGTAAAACCCTGCGCTTACGTCGGTTTTCCCTTCAGGGGATAGACGTGCGCGGCGGTCGGGAAGGCGCGGGAGCGCACCTCGGCCGCATACTCCGCCACCGCGGCGTCGATCGACGGCCCCAGCTCGGTGAAACGCTTGACGAATTTCGGTACCCGGGGCGACAGGCCCAGCATGTCCTCGAGCACCAGGACCTGACCGTCACAGGCGGCGCTGGCGCCGATTCCGATCGTCGGGATGGCGA
>JAVBUK010000466.1:0-7353 GCA_031555345.1 Xanthobacteraceae bacterium
GAGCCGAACACGTCACCGGTCAGGCACGCCGAATGCATGCGGACCGGCACCGCTGCCGCGAGATCCGGCTGCATGATCACGACCGCAACTCCCTCGGCGCCGAGGGCGTCATTGAACACCACGAAGCGCGCCGGCACCCCGTCGCGGAGCGGGACCTGGGCCTCGCTGGCGATCTGGAGCGAATCGATGATCGCGGCTCGAAATCCGGAGACCGCGTCGGCATCGACGACCACGAGCCCGGATTCCGCGGTCCTGGCTGCCGAGACCACCAACGCTGCCGGAAATCGCCGCGCCAACTTCATCAGTTCGAGCGCCGAGCCTTCGACAGCTCCGGCGGCGGCCCATGCGAGCCTCGCAGCCATCGGGTCGACCTTGCCGGCCGCGGCGAGGGTCGTCATCGAGTCCGGACCCGCACCGTCCGGCAATGTCAGCGTCACCGGGCCCGCAGTGTCGATGCCGACGAAGCGGGCCCGCGGTGCGGTCAACGCCAACCGCGGTCTGTCCCACCGGCACAGCGCCCGGAAAGCAGCCAGCCGCTCGGCATCCATCCCGTCCACCGGCAGGACCACGACCGCGCCATCCCGCCCATGCATAAGGAGTGGACGACCGCCGCGGACTTCGGCGATGCCCCGCTGCACGCCGATCTGTCCGGGATCACCAAACGAAGGAGGGATGGCGCCGCGTACGACTTTCACCTGGAGACTCTTGGTCCAAATGTGATGGGTTGATGACACAGGTGTCTACTCCCACCCGGCCAACCGCCCCGGGATAGTTGGTCCAGCCGTGTGACAAAATAAAGCACAAACTCGCACGGTCGAGAGCCTGTCCGAAAGCCCTACATCCGGGTATGCGAGGAGCGGGACAACAGAACCGCGCAGGACGGCAATGGCAGCCCCGGAAACCTTCCAGTGCCCAACGCCGGTGCCGGACCAGGACCCCCAGGTTGACTTCCGGACCGATCCCCAGATCGACTCGTGGATCGACGTTCCGGAACTATTCAGGAACGGGACGGAACCGCTCCCTTCGCCTTGGGAAACCCTTTTCGGTCCCCTGCGACGGGGTCACGCCGACGGCCTCATGGTTCTCGGTCAGCTTGGACAGTCGCTGGACGGGCGGATTGCGACCACGGCCGGCCACTCGAAGTACATCAACGGGGCCTCCGGACTGGACCACCTGCACCGGATACGCGCCCTGGTCGACGGCATCGTGGTGGGGGTCGGCACCGCTCTCGCCGACGATCCCCAGCTCACGGTGCGACGCGTGAACGGACCCAACCCGGCCCGAATCGTGATCGACCCGCGCGCACGGCTGCCGCGCACGGCGCGACTACTGGAGCCGGGCGTCCGGCGCATCATCGTGACGGCCTCGCCGCCCGATCCGCCCTATCCAGAGGGAGTCGAGATCCTTTGCCCGCCGGTCGAGAACGGGCATTTCGCTCCCGCGGTCGTTCTGCAGGCGCTCGCCGCCGCCGGTTTCCGCCGGCTGCTGATCGAAGGCGGAGCCCAGACGGTGTCGCACTTCCTTTCCGCCGGCTGTCTCGACCGACTGCACGTGGTGGTCGCGCCGATCATTCTCGGCTCGGGCCGCCCGAGTCTGGTGCTGCAGCCGATCGAACGCGCCGATCAGGCGATGCGGCCGACCGCCAGGGCCTATCCGATCGGGGAGGAAGTGCTGTTCGATTGCGATCTGTCCCCCCACCGCTTGCCGGTCGTGCGCGCGAACGCGTCGACGTGACCGATCCGCAGGCCGGCGCCGCCGCCTTCGACGGCCGCACGCCGTCGCGAGATCCAACCGACAATGTCCGGCAAAGCGATTTCGTCCACCTCCCGCGCCGCCGCCGCGAAGCCGGAAACGAGCTCGAGTTGGATTTCAGCGTCCTCGGGACCAAGCCGCCATTCGGACGGACGCGACTCGACGGCGTAGCCGACCCGGGTGAACGCCGTGGCCATTGCGCGCGCGGCGGCAGGACCCAACGCCGGGCCGAATCCCTTGTCGATCCGTTGGTGGCGGTTGAAACCGGCCATGACCCGGTCGTCGAACGGATCGGTGGGCGTGAACACGACGTCGCCGTCATAGGTCAGTGCCGCGTAGACCGGCAGGCCGCGCGCCGCCGCCTCGACCGCCAGCCGGTCCAGCCAATCCGGCGACACGAGGTCGAGGAACGCCGACGTGGTGACGAGATCGACGGCGCCATCGAGCGCGAGCTCGAGGTCGCGGGCAAGATCAACCGGGGTCGGCGCCAGGATCACGCCGGCGGCCGCGGGTGGCGCCTCGATCCGCGCCAACAGGCTCAGGTCGTTGTCGATCAGGCGCCAGTTCTGGCGTGGCCGCAACACCGGCGCCAGCGCCCTCAGCGTCGCTCCGGTGCCGCAGGCGAGATCGACGACCGTGATCGATGTCCGGTCGGAAAACGCCGCCGCGACCTGTTCGAGCAACACCGGATCGCGGGCGCGCCGGTCGTAGGGCTCGCGCAACGCAAGCCAGCTTGCCGAAAAATCACTCATGGCAAGCTCCTTCCCATGGCTGTTGCGACCGCACAGGCGATCCGGTCGGCCGCCTGCTCCCAGGTCGGCAACTGACGCGCCACGGCACGCGCCGCAGCGGCCAGCCGCGTTCGTCTCGCAGGATCGCCGAGCAGGACTCGCAGCGCGTCGGCGAGTGCCGAGACATCGTCCGGAGCGACCAGCACGGCACCGGAACCGACCGTGTCCGGCACCGCGCCCGTCCGGGTGGCGATGACCGGCAAGCCATGCGCGATCGCCTCCGCATACGCCATCCCGTAGCCCTCGTAGCGCGAGGCGAGTACGAACAGGTCGGCTTGGTCGTAACAAGCGGCAAGGCGTCGGACACTCACTGCGCCCGCAAGCGTGATCCGCGTCTCCAGGCCCGTCCGGACGATATCGGCGGCGATTGCCGCCGCGGTCTGCGGATCGCGACTCGGGTCGCCCACCACCGTGAGGCGCCATGGCAGCTCCGCAACATGCGCGAGGGCCGCCACCAAGACGTCGTAGCCCTTGCGTGGCACCAGACTTCCGACGGCGAGCAGCGACGTCCCCTCCGCGCTGCCGCGCGCACAGGCGACGCAATCAGTGCCGGGCGGCGCGACGGTGATCCGCTCGGGCGCCACCCCGTAATCCGTTGCCAGCACCCGCGCCGTCGTCGCGCTGGTCACGATCACCCGGCAGGCGCCGCCGAGCGCTGCGCGCTCGCTCGCCCGCATACGGTGCGCCGCGGCGACGCCGAGTCCGGTTTCCAACGCAAGCGGATGATGCACGAGGGCGATCAGACGGCGGGTGCCGGCGCGAACGGCCAACTCCGGCATCACCCCGAACGCCAGCCCGTCGACGATGATCGGGCCGTCCGGTCGAAGCCCTTCGATGCGGGCGATCGCCGCCCCCCGCACAGGCTCCGGTGGATGCGGGAATCCCTCGCCCAGATCGATCACCTCGACCTCGAATCCGCGGCTCCCGAGCTCGGCGATGATCCGCCGGGCGTAGACATAGCCTCCGGTCGGCGTCGACAGGTTGCCGGGAATCGCGAAAACCAGCCTCATAGGCCGGCCTCGTACCAGGCGCGCGCGACATGCGATTCGGAAATCGTGACGCGGATCGCCGCGAGTTCGCGACCCTCGCGTCCGAGATTTCCGGCGCATGCCGCCGCCGCGAGGCCCTCGAACACATGCCGGGCCAGGAACTCGGTGGTGGTGTTTCGGCCCTTGAACGCCTCGACCTCGTCGAGGTTGCGATAGTCGAGCGGCGCCAGGATCGACCGGAGCACCGTCTGCGCCCGGCCGATGTCGACCACGATGCCGTTCGGATCGAGATCCTTCGCCATGAAGCAGGCGTCGACCACGAAGGTCGCGCCGTGCAGCGCCTGAGCAGGCCCGAACACGGCGCCGCGAAACGAGTGGGCGATCATCATGCGGTCGCGGACTTCGACGGCAAACATTGGGTCCCCCCTTGGTTTCCATGGGCTCGATCGATGGCCGTCCCGGCGCGCGGTCACCCCGCCATGACAGGCTCGATTCTATTGATTTCACACGCTTCTGGATATTCGACCACTTGGCAGAGAACGGCGCTTCGCGGCGCCAGCACCCGACCGAGTTCTTTCGGAAGGTCGTGGAACGCCACCGCCGGCGCCAGCAGAGCGTCGAGACACGGATCGGCGAGCAGGTCGAGCGCTGCCGCCAGCCGCCGGCGCGAGGACCAGCGCGGCCGATGCGTCGGCGCCACCTGGCCGACCTGACTGGCGATCAGCTTGAGCCGGCGGCTGTGGAAAGCGCCGCCGAGCGGTACGGCCACCTCGCCGCTGCCGAACCAGCTCAACTCCAGCACCGTCGCCTCGACCCCGGCGAGGTCGAGCGCAGCGGAAAGGCCGGCGCCGTTGCCGCTCGCATGAACGACAAGGTCGCAATCACCAGGCCCCTCGCCGGGAGGCGCGAACGAGACGCCCAGCGCCGCAGCCAGCGCCGCCCGTGACGGCTCGACATCGACCAGCGTCACCTCGGTGCCCGGCATGCGCCCGACCAGCCATGCCACCAACGCGCCGACGACGCCGGCGCCCACCACCGCCACCCGGTCGCCCGGGCCCGGCGCCCCGTCCCAGACGGCATTGAGAGCGGTTTCCAGGTTGGCGGCGAGCAGCGCGCGAACCGGCGGGACCCGGTCGGGGACCGGAACGACAGCGCCGGCCGGCAGCGTGAACAGGGTCTGATGCGGATGGAGCGCGAACACGATCCGGTCTCGGAGATCGGGCGGACCGATTTCCACGCGGCCAACCAGGGAGTAACCGTATTTGACCGGGAACGGAAATTCGCCCCCCATGAAGGGCGCTCGCATGCGATGCCGCTCGGTCTCGGGGACATGCCCGGCGAACACCAGCCGTTCGGTGCCGCGGCTGAGCGAGCTGTAGAGCGCGCGCACGCGCAGTTCGTCGCCGGCGGGTGCCGGCACCTGTTCCCGGCGAACTTCCGTACGCTGTGGCGCCACATACCAAAGCGCCTCGGCTTCCGCCCTTCGATCCGCCACGATCATCACCCTTTGTTGACCTCGGCAAGGGACTACCCTTCGCTATATCCTGATCGGGCGCAAGACACACCGGGGCAAATTCCTTTTAGGGGTCGATCGAATGCTGGAATGCGCGGGTGCCGCGGCGTCGGCGACGCGGAGGTTCACTGTCCGTCGTGTCCTGTTTGCCACGCTGGTGGCGGCGTCGTTCGTGGGCATGCTGGCGCTGGCAACATTCGCGCTCTCGCCCGGCGGGCTCAAACTGCTAGATGTCGCGCTGCTCGTCCTGTTCGCGCTCACACTGCCCTGGCAGGTGATCGGGCTGTGGAATGCGGTCATCGGCTTCGTCATCATGCGGTTCAGCCGCGACCCGGCCGCATCCGTGACCCCGGCCGCCGCGCGCGTCACCAGTCGGGAAGCCGTCACCGCATCGACCGCGATCCTGATGTGCGTGCGCCACGAGGCGCCCGAGCGCGTGGTTCGCAATCTCGAACCTCTGCTTTCCGGGCTCGCCAGCACCGGCTTCGCCGATCGGTTTCATCTCTACGTCCTCAGCGACACCGAAGAACCGGCGGCGGCGGCGCACGAACAGGCGTGTTTCGGCGCACTGGCGACGGAATGGCGCGGACACGTCGCCGTGACATACCGGCGCCGCGCCCGCAACAACGGCTTCAAGGCCGGCAACATCGCGGATTTCTGCGACCGCTGGGGCCGGAACCACGACTTCGCCGTGACGCTCGACGCCGACAGCATCATGCCGGCGGACGCCGTGCTGCGGCTGGTCCGCATCATGCAGATCGATCCGGCCATCGGCATCCTGCAGGGCCTGGTCATCGCGTTGCCGTCGAAAAGCGCGTTCGCCCGCCTGTTCCAGTTCGGCATGCGCCTCGGCATGCGCGCCTATACGATCGGCAGCGCCTGGTGGCAGGGCGACTGCGGACCCTATTGGGGGCACAACGCCATCCTGCGCCTCGCGCCATTCATGGCCCATTGTCGGTTGCCGCCGTTGCCGAACGGCGACGTCATCCTCAGTCACGACCAGATCGAGGCGGCGCTGATGCGCCGCGCCGGCTACCAGTGCCGGGTGCTGGTGCAAGAGGACCTCGGCTGGGAGGAGACCCCGCCGACGCTGATCGAATTTCTGCGGCGCGACCTGCGCTGGTGTCAGGGAAACCTGCAGTACCTGAGCCTGCTCGGGCTGCCCGGACTGAGTTTCGTGAGCCGCTGCCAGCTCGCGCTCGCGATCCTGATGTTTCTCGGCTCACCGGGCTGGATCGGCGTGTTCGCGCTCGGCGGACTGGCGATCGCAAGCGCGCGAAACCCCGCCGAGATGTTGCGCGCCGACGCCGGCTTCGCCCTGCTCGCGCTGGTATTGCTGATGTGGTTCGCCCCCAAATTTGCCGGCGCGATCGACGTGACGCTGCGCCGCTCGGAACTTCGCCGGTTCGGCGGCCCCCTGCGGTTCGCTCTCGGCATCGCTGCTGAAAGCCTGTTCACCCTGCTGCTGGCGCCGATCATGTGGCTGCGCCACGCGTTGTTCATGGCCGGTCTGCCGTTCGGCCGCCGGGTCGGCTGGATCCGGCAGGTGCGCGACGATCATCGGGTGCCGCTGGCCGATGCGGTCCGTCTGCTGTGGCCACACGCCGCGTTCGGCTTCGGCGTGATTGCGCTGCTCGGCGCGACCCAGCCGGCAGCCGTCGCGTGGTCGTTGATCTTCTCCGCCGGGCCGGCGCTCGCCATCCCGTTTGCGACCCTGACTTCCTCGCCGCGCCTCGGTGCCCTGCTGGTGCGGATCGGGATCGCCCGTCTGCCCGAGGAAACCGCCCCCCCGTCGACTTTGCGCGAACTCGCGTCGTCCGCGAGAGCGCCCGCGCGGGCATGAGCCGTGCTGCCGGCCCTCACCACCGCTCGCGGCATTCTGCGGTCGCTGCGCATTTACTACGGCGACCGACCGCGTCGGGACGCGGTGGCGCAATTCTATGCGGGCTTCATCGGATCAGGCGACCTCGCATTCGACATCGGCGCCCATGTGGGCGGCCGCATCGCCGTGTTCCGCCGTCTCGGCGCGCGGGTCGTCGCACTCGAGCCGCAGCCGGCGCTCGCACGACTGCTGCGCGGGCTATACGCCTTCGACCGTAACGTCACCATCGTGCAGGCAGCCGCCGGCCGCCACCCAGGCGAGAGCGAACTGCGGCTCAATCCCGCCAATCCCACCGTCGCGACACTGTCCGGCGAATTCGTCCGGGCGGCGAACGGCGCCGCTGGTTGGGAGGGACAGCGCTGGACCCGGCGGGTCGGCGTCCCGGTGGCCACACTCGACGCGTTGATCCGCCGCTACGGGCGGCCG
>JAVBUK010000188.1:0-6248 GCA_031555345.1 Xanthobacteraceae bacterium
ATCCCGCTCAACATCGAGATCCCCCCGCCCGGACGCTGACGCGATGCCCGAGGGCGGACGTGTGCGTCCGCGTTCGTAGCCCGCGCATAACAAAACGGCGCCCGCGGGCGCCGTTGCGATGCGGCCGGGCGCGGCCTCACCCGCGGGCGCGGGCGCGGATCATGAAGGTGTCGTACGAATACTCGGCGACCTGCCACCACAGGTACTGGTCGGCGCGGAACGCCGTGATGCTGTCGCAGACCTTCTTGAACCTGGCGTTCTTGGCCGACTCCTCGGCATAGACCTCGTTGGCCGCCTTGTAGCAGGCTTCGAGAACCGGCTGCGGGAAGGCCTTGAGCTGGGCGCCGGCCGCCACCAGCCGCTTGAGCGCCGCCGGGTTGAGGGCATCGTAGCGGGCGCCCAGCCAGTCGTTCTGCATCGCCGACGCCGTGCGCAACACCGCCTGATAGCTCTTGGGCAGGGCGTTGAACTTCTCCAGGTTGACGATGTTGTGGACCAGCGACCCGCCTTCCCACCAGCCCGGGTAGTAGTAGAACTTCGCCACCCGGTAGAGGCCGAGCTTTTCGTCGTCGTACGGCCCGACCCATTCGACCGCGTCGATGGTCCCCTTCTCCAGCGACGGATAGATGTCGCCGGCCGCGGTCTGCTGCGGCACCACGCCGAGCTTCGACAGGATGTGGCCGGCGAAGCCGCCGCACCGGAACTTGAGGCCGTTGAGATCGGCGACCTCGCGAATCTCCTTCCGGTACCAGCCGCCCATCTGGCAGTTGGCGTTGCCGGCCGGGAACGCGATGGCGTTGTAGGGCTTCAGGAACTCGTTGGTCATCTCGTTGCCGCCGCCGTGCGAACACCAGGCGTCCTGCATGCGGGCGTTCAATCCGAACGGCATCGCCGTGAGAATCGCGAAGGTCGGGTCCTTGCCGATGTAGTAGTAGCAGCAGGTGTGCGACATCTCGACCGTGCCGTTGGACGTCGCGTCCAGCGCCTGCAGCCCGGGCACGATTTCACCGGCCGCGAAGGTCTGGATCTGGAACCGGTTGTCGGTCATCTCGGCGACCGCCTTGGCGAACACCTCCGCGGAATTGAACAGGGTGTCGAGCGATGTCGGGAAGCTCGACGACAAACGCCACTTGACCTCGGGCATCGACTGCGCGACCGCCGGTTTGGCGACCGCGGTCGCCGCCAGACCGACACCCGCCCCCGCGATGAATTGACGACGCCTCATTTCCCACTCTCCTCTGATTGGGATGCAATGAAACGGGGGCAAGTCCGGGCTTAAAGTATTTCTCCGGCGGATTGAACCCGTTTTTCCGTCATTTTCCGCCTGCGTCGTCGTGACGCCGAAACGCCGGAGACCGGCCGGACAAGCCGAAAGTGCCGCCGCGACCCGAGGCGCGACCGGGCCGCCCCGACCCGGCGACGGCGGGCGGCGGGACCCGCGCGGGATCGGCCTTGTCCCTGCCCACCGCCGGTGCTTTCGGTCCGGTGCGGCTACTCGATCACGATCCTGGGGCCGGCAACCGCGCCGGTCCCGGACAGCCGATCGCGCACCCGGGCGGCGATTCCCAGATACGCCTTGGCGTGCGGCCCCTCCGGCTCGGTCGCGACCACCGGCAGGCCGGCGTCCGACTTCTCGCGAATATCGATATGCAGCGGCACTTCGCCGAGGAAGGGAACGCCGAGGCGGTCGGCCTCGCGCCGGGCGCCGCCGTGGCCGAACACGTCGGAGCGCGTGCCGCAGCTCGGGCAGAGGAAGTAACTCATGTTCTCGACAATGCCGAGCACCGGCACGTTGACGCGCTGGAACATGGCGATGCCACGCCGCGCGTCGATCAGCGCCAGATCCTGCGGGGTCGACACGATCACCGCCCCCTTGAGCGGCACCTGCTGGGCCATGGTGAGTTGGGCGTCACCGGTACCGGGCGGCATGTCGACCACCAGCACATCGAGTTCGCCCCAGACGACCTCGCGCAGCATCTGGGTCAGCGCCGACATCACCATCGGGCCGCGCCAGATCATCGGGGTCTCCTCATCGACCAGGAACCCGATCGACATCACCTTCATGCCGTAGCCGTCCATCGGCAGCAGCTTGTTGCCGTCGGCCAGTTCCGGACGCCCCTGAATGGCGAGCAGTTTGGGAATCGAAGGCCCGTAGATGTCGGCGTCGAGCATGCCGACCTCGAGGCCCAGGGCCTTGAGGCCGAGCGCGAGATTGACCGCGGTGGTCGACTTGCCCACGCCGCCCTTGCCGGACGCCACCGCGATGATCGACTTGATGCCGGGCACGCCGGCAGGTTCGGGCGCATGTCCATGGGCGTGCGGCGCGGCCTGCCGGGGTGCGGACACCGACGGCGCATTGCGGGCACCGGACACCTCGGCGGTGAGCGCGACCAGGGCCGAGGCCACCCCCGGTACGGCGCGCACGGCGGCTTCGGCCGCACGGCACACCGATTCCCAACTCTTCACCACCTCCGCACCGACCGTGAGGGAGAAGAACACCTTGCCGTCGCTGATCACGATGTCCGACACCGCGCCGGTGTCGGGCAGCGGTGTCCCATCGGGACTGCGTACGGTCTCGAGGCTCGCGAGAACCTCTTGCTTGGTCACGGCCATCACAAACTCCTTCGGCACCGCGCCGGACCGGCGCGAACCCGCCATCTGCGGCGCCACCATAGTTTTCCCGGCGCATCGGTCAACAACAGCAGGGTGTCGACCCCAAGCGGGGTGTCGACCCCAGGCAGGGTGGCGCCCCGATACGATCAACGCTCGTGTGGCGGATTTGACGTTGGTCCGGAGCGGGCCGCCGACGGAACCGAACGTCGGAACCGGGACACTGGTGGACCCGGTTGACGCGAAGGGGTCGGACGCGCCATGAGCGAGGCAGGAATACCCTGACCCCCCTCGGAGAACACGATGGCAAAAGTGGCATTTCTCGGACTCGGCGTGATGGGGTATCCGATGGCCGGACACCTCAGGACCAAAGGCGGTCACGACGTCGTCGTCTACAACCGCACCGCCGCCAAGGCGCAGCAATGGGTGAGCCGGTTCGGCGGGCGGGCGGCCGCGACGCCGCGCGAGGCGGCCGAGGGCCAGGATGTCGTGATGGCCTGCGTCGGCAACGACAACGACCTGCGGGAGGTGATGGTCGGGCCGAACGGCGCCTTCCACGGCATGCGCCGGGGCGCGCTGCTGGTCGACCACACCACCGCGTCGGCGGCGATCGCTCGCGAACTCCACGCTGGCGCAACGGCTGCGGGTTTCGATTTCGTCGACGCCCCGGTGTCGGGCGGCCAGGCCGGCGCGGAAAACGGCGTGCTCACGGTGATGTGCGGCGGCGACGCGCCGGCGTTCGAAAAGGCCGACAAGGTGATCGCCGCCTATGCGCGGGCCTGCACCCTGATGGGCGCATCGGGGTCCGGCCAGCTCGCCAAGATGGTCAACCAGATCTGCATCGCCGGGCTGGTGCAGGGGCTGGCCGAAGGGCTGCACTTCGGGCTTCGTGCCGGACTCGACATCGAAAAGCTGATCGCCACCCTTTCCAAGGGCGCGGCCCAGTCGTGGCAGATGGAAAACCGCTACCAGACCATGGCGGCCGGCAAGTTCGACTTCGGCTTCGCGGTCGACTGGATGCGCAAGGACCTCGACATCTGCCTCACCGAGGCGCGCCGCAACGGCGCCCACCTGCCGATCACCGCGCTGGTCGACCAGTTCTATTCCGACGTTCAGACCATGGGCGGCCGGCGCTGGGATACCTCAAGCCTGATCGCCCGGCTGGAGCGCTGAGAATTCTGCCCGGCCCCTTTCGCCCTGGCGGCAGGAAGCCGGGCAACCCGTCGGGTGCCTGACCGGCGGCAGGAATCGGCTGCGGAACGAATGCCAAAAATAGATTTATGCAATTGATTTTATTGATATTTTAAGATTCGCCCCGACCCGACTCGTTTTGTACGATCACATTCTGTAGTTGAACAAAATAAAAACTATCGCATTCGCCGATGCGCCCGGGCGATCACGCCCGCAATGCGGCCCGGGCCGCCCGCTTGCGCCGTCCCTTGGACCGTCCCTTGCGCCGTCCCTTGGGCCGTCACGCGCCGCATCGGGTTTGTTTTGCACGCTGGCAACTCCGGCGTTCAATAATCATTCATTCCCGTTTTACGCGATCATCCCCGCGGGCTCGCCGCACCGCCCACTCCGGCGCTTGCGCCGCCCCATCGCCCCAGCAAACGAAACATCGTGAGCGCTTTCAAGGGCGTTGCGACGCCAGCGGAGGCTTTTCATTCATTTCCACCGCAACTCACCGGCTTCATCGTGTCCCGGTTCGGACGTCCGGTCCCGGCTGCAACCCGCGCGGGACCGACGTCGGATCCGTCAGGACACCCGCAACGCCATGATGCCGGCGTGGTTTTCGGATTTGCGTCGCTGTCGGCGCGCGCCGCCGGCGGCCCGAACCAGCTTTGCAGCCGGCTTGCGGCACGCGGCGGCATCCGTCCAGCCTACCGGACCGCGCAGAGACCTTCACACGGCATCGCCGCCATGGCGTCGGCAACCTCTTTCAGCGCCTGTTGCCGGGTCGGCGGCAGCGATCGCACAGCCTGCCGGATCATCGCGGCGATCTCGGCACGGTCGGCAGAGGTCATCCCGGCGGCCAGCGCCAATGCATGCTGCGCCAACACTCCGGCCAGATAATCCCGATTGGCTGGACCGACATGCGTGGCCAGCATGGTTTTGATCAGGCTGGCGGCGGTGCGGTGGAGCCCCTCTCGTTTGATGAACAATCCCTGGTGTCTCACCTGATCTTTTTGTTCGTCCGAGAGACGGGTCCAATGGTCGGTCAGCGCCGGGACGGTCGCGGCTTCGGTCCTGGCCAAGAACGCCTGGAAACGAATGTATTCGTCGAGCTGTGCCCCTGCCGCCGGTCGATCGAAAAGAGCGGCCGCGTAAATCCGGAAGAATTCGTTTCCCTTGCCGGCGATGTCCTGCAGTGAAGGAACATCATTTGCCGTATACGGCGGCTGCCCCAGAATGACGTCGTCCCAGAACTGGTTCAGCACCCTGGCGTCGGCGGCATCGGAGAGGCGCGGCAAGGCGCCCTGAGCCTGCCGCTGCGCCATCAGCGATCTGAGCGCCTGATAGGACTCATTGAATCTTGCGGTGGCATCGGCCGGTAGTTCCGCATGCGCCGGCCCGTGAACCGCGGCAGCGGCAAAAATGATGATGGCAGCACCACCTTGACGAGCGTCGCCATGCAAATTTCCCCGAAAACGATTGTCGCACGCTACCAGAGCAACCCAAGAGATTTCTGGTAACCGGCAGCCACGCCGCCCCCATTTTTGCGCGACCGGATCCGATCCGCGCCGGCAAAGGCAAAGCCGGCCGTGAACGTTTTCCTCATAACGATCGGCGACATTCATCGGTGTCCCGGTGTCACCGGCGCGGGTTGACCCGGCGCCCGGCTTCCGGGCGTATCGGCCGGGACGGCGCGTAATCCGCAGGGATCGACACTCGCTGGTCCGGTTGCCGGAATGGGGGGCCAATGTCCTATTCGTCACGCGGGGCGGCGCTGTTTCTCGGCGGCGTCGCGATTGCCTCGGTCGCGGTGCTGGCCGCGGTGCCGCCGATCCTGCAGGATCCGCACTATCACGCCTTTGCGGACGCCCGGCCGCTGTTCGGCATCGCGAACTTTTGCGACGTGATGTCGAACCTGCCATTCGTCGCCGTCGGCATCGCCGGGTTGATGCGCTTTCGCAGGGACGCGCCCACGGCGGCGCTGTTCGTCGGCATCCTGCTCACCGGCTTCGGCTCCGCCTATTATCACCTTGCCCCCGACGACCACACGCTGTTCTGGGACCGGCTGCCGATGACCATCGGATTCATGGGCCTGTTCGCCGCGGCGCTGGACGAGCGGTTTGCCGGCGTCGGCCGCGCCGCGCTGGTCCCGCTGCTGATCCTGGGTGCCGCCAGCCTGTTGTGGTGGCGCTGGACCGGCGACCTGCGGCCCTATGTGTGGGTTCAGTTCTATCCCTGCATCGTGCTGCCGATCCTGTACTGGCGCTTCCCTGTCATGACCGGCGCCCCGGTCCTGATCCTGGCCGGCGCCCTCTACGGGCTGTCGAAAATCCTCGAAGCCCTCGACCGCACCATCTACCTGGCCGACGGCGCGCTGGTCAGCGGCCACACCCTCAAGCATCTGGCGGCGGCGGCGGCCTGCTACACGTTGCTGCGCTATTTTGAACTGCGCCGGCCGCTGGCGA
>JAVBUK010000190.1:0-3177 GCA_031555345.1 Xanthobacteraceae bacterium
GTGCTGCCGCATGAGTCGAACAACTATTCGGTGGACAGAAACCAATGAAGCAGACTCCCTCAGGCAGATCCGCAGAGCGCCAGGGCAGGTTGCCAGCCTTGTCGTGGAGCGCCGCCGCTGCGCGCTCGAGGTGAGAGGAGATCTGAAAATTCTCGGCATGGTTCAATGCGTTGTTTTCCCCTCTCCCAAGTGATGGTCCGGCTCGAATTGGCGGCGACCCGAAAGGTCCGCGGTCATTTTCTTGGCGGCAAGACCATCATCGGGGGCCGGCGCCCGAGATGCGAATGGCGCCCCGCGCCGGTCGCTCACGCCGCGGTGGCGAGGGCGATCGCCTGTGCGCCGTCGATCGGCGTCGCGAGCGGCAGCGCGGCGAAGTCGGCCTGGTCGGCGAGGGCGGCGGACAGCAGTTTGTGATAGCGCTTCCGGGGTACCTCGATGGCGCCGAAGGTGGCGAGATGCGGGGTGACGAACTGGGTGTCGAGCAGGCGGAAGCCGCCGGCGCGCAACCGTGCCACCAGATGAACCAGCGCGACCTTGGAGGCGTCGCGCGCAATGTGGAACATGCTTTCGCCGAAGAACGTCGCGCCCAGGCTGACGCCATAGAGGCCGCCCGCAAGCACGCCATCCTGATAGGCCTCGATGGTGTGGCAGTGGCCGATCTCGAACAGCCGGCGATAGAGCCGGCGGATCCGGTCGTTGATCCAGGTACGGGAACGGCCGGGTCCCGGGGCGGCGCAGCCGTCGAGCACCGGGTCGCAGTTGCGGTCGGCGACGATCTCGAACCGCCCGGCGCGGACCGTGCGCGCCAGGCGCGACGGCAGGTGGAAGCCGCGCAGCGGAATGATGCCGCGCTGCTCGGGTTCGATCCAATAGAGCGTCGGGTCCTCCGCGCTTTCGGCCATCGGGAAAATGCCGCACGCATAGGCCTTGAGCAGGACCTCGGGCGTGATTTCGACTGCGGCGGACTCTCGGCTGGCCATCGGGTCTTCAATCGGCAGGAACCCGCCGGGCGGCGGTCGCCGATACATAACGATAGGTCAGGCGAATTTCCACCATGACGTCGGCGGTCCGCCGTCGTCGCAGCGGCGTCACCGCTTGTGGCCGCCGTGGGCGAGGAAGTCCTCAAGCCAGTGGATGTGGTAGTCGCCGGCGACGATGTCGGGGTCGCGCACCAGCGCCCGAAACAGCGGCAGCGTGGTCTCGACCCCGTCGACCACGAACTCGCCGAGCGCGCGGTTGAGCCGCATCAGGCATTCGATCCGGCTCTTGCCGTGCACGATCAGCTTGCCGAGCAGCGAGTCGTAGTAGGGCGGGATGGTGTAGCCCTGGTAGACGTGGGAATCGACCCGCACCGCCATGCCGCCGGGCGGATGGTAATGGACGATCCGTCCGGGCGACGGCCGGAACGTGAACGGGTTTTCGGCATTGATGCGGCACTCGATGGCGTGGCCGTGGAACTCGACGTCGTCCTGCGCGATCGTCAGCCCGGCCCCGGTCGCGACCCGGATCTGCTCCAGGATGAGATCGATGTCGGTGATCATCTCGGTCACCGGGTGCTCGACCTGGATGCGGGTGTTCATTTCGATGAAGTAGAACCGGCCGTTCTCGTACAGGAACTCGACCGTTCCGACGCCGAGATATTTCAGCTCGCGCATCGCCCTGGCGACGATCTCGCCGATCTGGTCGCGGGTCGGCCGGTCGATCGCGGGCGAGGGGCTCTCTTCGAGCACTTTCTGGTGACGGCGCTGCAGCGAGCAGTCGCGCTCGCCGAGATGGATGGCGCGCCCCTGGCCGTCGCCCAGCACCTGGATCTCGATGTGGCGCGGCGCCAGCAGGTACTTCTCCAGGTAGAGGGAGTCGTCGCCGAACGCGGCCTTCGCTTCCGCGCGGGCGGTGGCGAGCGCGGTCGGGAGATCGTCGGCGTCGAGCGCGACCTTCATGCCGCGTCCGCCGCCGCCGGCCGCGGCCTTGACCAGCACCGGAAAGCCGATGTCGCGCGCCAACGCGCGCGCCTCGGCGTCGGACCCGACCGCCCCGTCGGAGCCGGGGACGACCGGGATCCCCAGGCGTCTGGCGGTGCGCTTGGCCTCGATCTTGTCGCCCATCAGGCGGATGTGTTCGGGCTTGGGGCCGATGAAGCCGATGTTGTGGTCGATCAGGATCTCGGCGAAGCGGGCGTTCTCGGACAGGAATCCATAGCCCGGGTGGACGGCGTCGGCGCCAGTGATCTCGCAGGCGGCGAGCAGGTTCGGAATGTTGAGATAGCTGTCCTTCGCCGGTGGCGGGCCGACGCACACGCTCTCGTCGGCGAGCCGGACATGCATGGCGTCGGCGTCGGCGGTGGAATGCACCGCCACCGTCGGTATGCCGAGCTCCTTGCAGGCCCGCAACACCCGCAGGGCGATTTCGCCGCGATTGGCGATCAGGATCTTGTCGAACATTCGCCTGTTCCTGGACGGCACGCGTCGAGACGGGGCCGATGTCCTCTCCCGTGGCTGGCGCATGAAGCGCTGCGTCCGCGGCTGCGCGACGATTCGCGGCCGGTCATTCCACGATCACCAGCGGCTCGCCGTATTCGACCGGCTGGGCGTCCTCGAACAGGATCCGGGTGACGACGCCGGCGCGCGGGGAGGGGATCTGATTCATCGTCTTCATCGCCTCGATGATCAGGAGCGGGTCGCCGGCCTCCACCCGCGAGCCGACATCGACGAACGGCTTGGCGCCGGGCTCGGGCGATCGATAGGCGGTGCCGACCATCGGCGAGGTCACGGCGCCCGGCAGTTTGGCGGGATCGGGGTGTGCCGCCACCGTGCCGGTCGCGCCGCGTGGCGCTTCGATCAGGGTCGAGGACGACGGCATCGTCAGGGCGAGCGCGCCGGCGCTCGGGCGTGCGACCCGCACCCTGAGGCCGCCCTGCTCGATCTCGATCTCGGTCAGGCCGGTTTCCTCGAGCAGGCGCGCGAGCGAGCGCACGGTGTTCTCCGCCGCGGTCAGGTTGGTCGCCGTGCTGGTGTCGTCGAGGGGGGGCGTCACGGTGGGTCAGGCTTTCTGGGTCCGGGCGAGGGCCGCGAGCCCGGCGATCGCGAGGGTGTAGCTCTCGATGCCGAAGCCGCAGATCATTGCTTTCGCGCCTTTCGACAGCAGGGTCTGGCGGAAGCTTTCGCGCGCATGGATGTT
>JAVBUK010000207.1:0-8353 GCA_031555345.1 Xanthobacteraceae bacterium
GACGGCGGCGTCACCCCCTACGAGGGCGATCTCGACGACTATCGCCGGCTGATCCTGGGCGGCGGCGAGGCACGGGAAAAGAACGGCGCCAAGCCGTCCGAGAAATCGTCGCGGGCCGGCCAGCGCCGCGCCGCCGCCGAGCGGCGGGCCGAACTCGCCCCGCTCAAGCGGCGCATCGCCGCGGCCGAGACCGCAATGGCCAAAGCCAGCCGGCGGATCGCCGACATCGACCAGGATCTCGCCGACGCGACGCTTTATGCCCGCGATCCCGCCCGCGCCACCGCGCTGGCCACACTGCGCGCCGACGCCGCCGCGGCGCTGGCCGCCGCCGAGGAGCAATGGCTGACGCTGAGCGGCGAATACGAGGCAGCGGCGGCGGAGTGAGGCCGACCGACGTGAGGCGGTCCCGGTCGTCCGAACCGCGCGAAGGATGAGGAACGGCCCGCGCGGGATCACGATGCCGTGGCTCCGCGCAACGCCGTCGGCGACGAATCCCGGACGTCGCGCGCGCTCGTCCGGGCTGCCAAGCTGTCGCGGTGGGCGGCCTAATCCTGAAGGTCGAGCCGGCGCTCGATCCGGTCGATGCGCTCGTTCAGTCGATCGACCTTGGCCTGTAGATGGGCACGGTCTTCCATGTCCTCGCCACGATCACGAACAAGGCGGCCAAGTTCCGTTTCGATGCGGAGCAGTCGGCGGCCGTGCTCGACCAGCGTCTCTTTGATCGATGCGATGTCGGCGCGCATCACGCTGAGATACTCCAGGATCAGGTTCTCGATGTTCTCGGTCATGGCGACAGTTTACCACCTTTCGGCTTTCGCAGGTAGCCGTGCACGCAAAGCCGGGAGGCCCGCGACGTCGATGGTCAAACGTGTCGTGCCGGACGCGCCATCCGGTTCCGACGGCAGCGACAGGTCGCTCCGCGGCCGCATCGGCAATACCGCATTCGGACGCGCTATTCGCGCCCCGGCGATGTCCCGCCCGCCTGGGCCGGCGGCGCCGCGGCGCGGTAGAGCGCGGCGGCATCGGCGCGAAACGCGCGGCGCGAGGCGTCGCGGTTGTAGAACATGTGGCCGCCGGCATGGACCGCCAGCGTCAGCCGGTCGGCGGCGAACGCCGGCAGCTGCGCCAGCAGCAGCTGACTGGCGAAATAGGGCGTGACCAGATCGCTGGCGCCGTGCGCCACCAGCACGCGCACGTCCGCGTCGGCGGCCAGCGTGTCGCGCAGGTCGTCAAACGCCTCGGGCGGGATGCGGCCGCGGCCCCAGTCCCAGCGCGACGACACCTCGCGGTTGAGCAGCAGATAGGGCTTGTCGACCCGCCACTTCAGGATGCGTTGGTAGAGCTCGGTCATCGCCGTGGTCAGCGGCGCCGTCAGGCCGTCGAGCATCGGGTCGGAAAAGCGCGAGACCGCGGCGTGCGGATGGGGATCGAAGGCGGTGACGGTCGGGTCGTAGGCGCTGCCGACCAGCCCGCGGTCGCGATAGAGTTCGCGCTGGAAGGTCGCCCGGTCGACCCGGCCGCCGAGCCGGCGCACCAGCGCCGGATCGAGCCCGGTCAGGGCGGCGACCCGCACCGACATGCGGTCGACGGCGGCGGCGTCGCGCTCGCCCTTGATCAGGTCGCGCAGGTAGTCGCCACTGGCGTAGGCCTCGGCCTCGCGCAAGGCGTCACGATCGAAGCGCCCCTTGGCCTCCAGCGCCGCCGACGCCATCGACGGCAGGTGGGCGACCCAGGTCATCGGCGACTGCCGGCGCTGGCCGAACCCGGCGAAATCGATCACCGGCGAGATCATCACCAGTCCGCGGATGCCGACGCCCTCGTTGCCCTGCAACGCACGGGCGATCTTCGGGGCACGGAATCCGCCGTAGCTCTCGCCGACGATGAACTTGGTCGCCGCCTGCCGCCCCGCCTTCTCGATCCATTTGCGCACCACCACCGCGAGCGCATCGGCGTCGCCGTCGACCGACCAGAAGCGCCGGCGCGCAGCCTCGCCGCCGGCCGCAATCCGGCTGTAACCGGTGCCGGGCGGATCGATGAACACCAGATCGGTGAAGTCGAGCCAGGTCTCGGCGTTGGGCACCAGGGTCGGCTGGACCGACGGCGCGATGCGCGCGAGCGGCAGACGCCAAGGTCCGATTGCGCCGATATTGAGATAGGCGGACGCCGCCCCGGGGCCGCCGTTGACCAGGAAGGTGACCGGCCGCGGCGTCGCGGCACCGCCGGCGACGAACGACACGTAGGTGACCTCCGCCTGCAGCGCCCCCGCGTCGTCGAACAATGGAATCGCGGCCGCGGTGGCGGTGAATTCGAGCGTCCGCCCGCCGACGTCGAGCACATGGGTGGTGGCGGATTCGGCCGGAAGCTGCCGGGCACCGGCGGTTTCGCGCGCCGGGCGGTCGGATGGCGCCTCCGCCGACGGAGGCGGCCGGTCGACCGGCGCCGCAGTGACGGGCGGGCTGGGCAGGCTCATCCGGGCGCCGTGCTGCGCCACGGCCGGCGACGCGGCGAGCGCGACGGTCATGACGACCGCGAGCGGCGCGCGCCGCGCCGGCATCCCGCCGGCCAGAACCCTGACCAACCGAAATGCAGCAAACCGAAATGCACCAAGCCGGGTCGGTTCGTTCATGCGCGGAGCTCCAGAAAGGTGTCGCGGTCGAGCCCCCAATATGGGCCGCGCGCGGCTGCCCCGCCACATCGCCGCCCGCGCCTTGTCGTCTGGGTTCGACCCGATCCGGGGACCCTCGGCGCCCTCACGCCGCCGGCGGTTTTTTCGCCGGCGGCTTCCGGCCGGGCTTGCGCTCCGGTTTCGGCGGCGGCGGCGGCTCGGGGCCGCGTTCGATCATCGACAACCGCCCCGCATTGAACCGGTAGATGCCGGCGCGTTCGGTGGTCATGAAGGTGAGCGTGACGCTGCGCTCGCCCCGCTCGTTGGCGCCGATTTCGGTGCGGGCCGGCACGCCGAGGGCGTTGACGACCTGGCATTCGGTCATTTCGAGGGCGACCGGCTGCGGCAGCGCGGGCTGGGGCGGCTGGGCCGGATCGGCCGTCACGGCGCCCGGTTCGGGATTGGCAACCACCGGCGCCGGCATGCCCGCACACATCCCCTGCCCGTCGACCAGATCCTGGGGGGTGATCGGAGCCAGGGTGCGCATCGCCGTCGCACCCGCATAGGTGTTGGAATTCGCCGGCATGAACGAGCGCGCATCCGGCAGCAGTTTGACCTGCGTGAACTCCGGCGTGGTGAAGCCCCCGCAGCCGGCCAGGCCGAGCCCGACCGACGCCAGCATCACGCAACACGCACCCGTTCGAATCCGGACCAATTTCGACATTGGCAGGCCACCCCTTGCCGGCCGTTGTGAGGGCAAATTCGGGCGAGATTTTGCGCGAGTGTGGTGGATTTGACGTTCCGGTCTCTCTCGCGGCGCGCTCTTCATCGCATCATCGCAACGTCAAATCCAAAACCACACTAGCATCATAGAGTTGGTAGTGTCCTTTGCGGTTCCGACGCGGGTACGGAGCGGGCTGCAAACGGATTCGAACATCGGAACCGGGACACCAGGTGCGAGATTACCAGCAAATGGTCACAGAACTCGCGCGTCGCTGGACAAATCTTTGATTCCAAACAAGTTTTCTGTTTAGACCAGGATCGTTCCGACTGCCGGCACGCCGGCTCAACCCTTCCGGTTCCAGCGGCCGTGTTCGTCCGCCTGCCAATAGGTCACCGCGAAGCCGGCCGCCTTGGCGGCTTTCCAGCGCTCGCGCGCCAGCGCGACCGCGTCCGGATCACCGCCGTCGAACAATACCACGATACGGTCGTAGGCGGCGGCATCGGCCGGCATCGGCATGGCATCGACCAGGAACCGGACGCTGGCCTGGTTGGGATTGTGGTCGTGGGTGGTCAACAGCACCGGCTGGTCGGCCGGGTTGTCCCGGTCGGTGCCATGCGGCAGGAAGCTGTCTTCGCGGAAAGTCCACAGGTGAGCGTCGAGGGCCGCGACCCGTTCCTCCGACCCGCACTGGACGACCGCGCGCCAGCCGCGGGCCAGCGAACGCTCCAGCAGGCTGGGCAGCACGCGCTCGAGCGGCTGGTTCTTCAGATGGTAGAACAGAAGCTCGGTCATGCGGCCCAATCGACCCTGCGGCCAGGACGCCCGGTGACGGCGCGCCGGGCCGCGATTCGTCCGGTCAAGACTCGTAGTATTCGGCGACCAGGTGGTCGAGCAGCCGCACGCCCCATCCGGAGCTCCAGCTGCGGTTGATTTCGGTCTGCGGCGAACCGAGCGCGGTGCCGGCGATGTCGAGATGCGCCCACGGCGTCCGGCCGACGAAGCGCTGCAGGAACTGGGCCGCGGTGATCGCGCCGCCGTGCCGCCCGCCGGTGTTCTTCATGTCGGCGATCCTGGAATCGATCATCTTGTCGTATTCGGCGGCGAGCGGCATGCGCCAGACGCGTTCGCCGGTCGCCTCCCCGGCCTGGGCGAGGCGTTCGGCCAGCTTGTCGTCATTGCTGAACATGCCGGCATACTGCTGGCCGAGCGCCACCATGATCGCCCCGGTCAAGGTCGCGAGGTCGATCATCAACTGCGGCTTGAACTTGGTGTTCACGTGATGCATCACGTCCGCCAACACCAGCCGTCCCTCGGCGTCGGTGTTGATGACCTCGACGGTCTGGCCCGACATGGTGGTGACGACGTCGCCCGGCCGCTGAGCGTGGCCGTCGGGCATGTTTTCGACCAGCCCGATCGCCCCGACGACGTTGATTTTGGCTTTGCGCGCCGCCAGCGCCTGCATCAGCCCGACCACGCAGGCCGCGCCCGCCATGTCGCCCTTCATGTCCTCCATGCCCTGCGCCGACTTGATCGAGATGCCGCCCGAATCGAAGGACACACCCTTGCCGACGAAGGCGAGCGGCGCCGCGCCCCGGCGGCCCCCGTTCCATCGCATGACGACCACCCGGCTTTCGTGGGCCGAGCCCTGGCCGACCGCGAGCAGCGCGCGCATGCCGAGTCGTTTCATCGCCCGGCCGTCGAGCACCTCGATGCCGACCCCCAACCGGCGCAGCGCCCCCGCCCGGCGCGCCAGCTCCTGCGGAAACAGCACGTTGGCCGGTTCGTTGACCAGATCGCGCGCGAGCGCGACGCCGTCGGCGATCGCCTCGCGGTCGCGCCACGCCGTCCGCGCGGCGCGCGGGTCGGCGACCCCCACGGTGACGGTGACCGACGCGGCCTTGTCCTCGCCTTCCTTCCGCCTGGTCTTGTAGTGATCGAACGAATAGGCGCGCAACCTGATGCCGAGCGCGATCTCGGCGCTCTGCGCCGGCGACGTCGCCTTGCCGGGCAGGTCGGCGACGACGGTGACGTGCTCGACCGCGGCCGGAATCCGCCCCATCGCCACGCCACCGAGCTTGACCAGATCCTGCGATTTGATCTCGGCGGCTTTTCCACAGCCGACCACGACCAGCCGTGTTGCATCGAGGCCACGCGGCGCGAGAACTTCGAGCGCGCTCGCACTCTTGCCTTTGAATCGGTCGGCGCTTGCGGCTTGCTCCAACTGGTCGACGACACGGCCGAGCAGACGCTTGGTGGCGGCCCCGAACGCCAGATCGTCGTCGCAGAACACGACCAGGGTGCCGCTCTTGGGCGCCGCAACGGTCGAAAATACCAGCTTTAAGGCATCCGCCATGATGGAGGTCCCTTGATCCCTGTATCGCGCGTGGAGAACGGTAACGACGGGCATGATCGAAGCGCCCTTTATGGCCCGGGAAACCGAATGTCGCAAAGCCTTTCGGGCAACCCGGTGGTTGCTTCGGGCACCCCCCTTGGTTGCTCGGGCAGCCGCCGTGGTTGCGATGCCTTAACCATTCCGGCCGGTTTTCCAAAAGCTTTGCCTTCGGACAGCCACTTTGTGCATTAATCATTACCCGCACGTCGCCGCGCTTCAGGGGGAGTCGGCGAAGGTCCGTCGGGGACCCAATCGGGAACTCCACGGCTTGCGCACCGACAGCGGGGGATAGCGGCAACGATGGGGGCGCTCGGCCGTTACATCTTCCGCACCACCATGGGTGCGTTCCTGATGGTCCTGTTCAGCCTCACGGCGGTGATCTGGATCACCCAGGCGTTGCGCGACATCGACCTGATGACCAGCCAGGGGCAGACGATCGTCGTCTTCTTCGGCATGACCGCGCTGATTATTCCCCAGCTGGTGATGATCATCGCCCCGATCGCGCTGATGATCGCCGCCTCGCACGTGCTCAACAAGCTGGCGACCGATTCGGAGATCATCGTGATGAACGCCGCCGGGATTCCGCCCTGGCGGCTGTTCCGCGGCTTTTTCGCGGTGACCGTGCTGGTGTCGATCCTGGTCGCGGTGATGTGCGCCTACGTGGCGCCGAAGAGCGTGCGCGAATTCCGCCGCATGGCGGCGGAAATCCGCGCCGACTTGGTCACCAACATCGTCCAGCCGGGCCGTTTCACCTCGATCGAATCGGGGCTGACCTTCCACATCCGCGAACGCCGTGCCGACGGGCTGCTGCTCGGCATTTTCGTCGACGACCGGCGCGACCCCAAGGAGCAGGCGACGTTCCTGGCCGAAAAGGGCGAGATCCTGGAGAACGAACGCGGCACCTACCTGATCCTGGACACCGGCAGCGTGCAGCGCCATCCGGCCGAGGAACGCGACCCGACCATCGTGCTGTTCGACCGCTATGCGTTCGATCTGTCGCGGTTCACCGGCGGGCCGCAATCGCAGAACCTGTCGGTGCGCGAGCGCTACTTCTGGGAACTCATCTCGCCGCCGCCCAAGGATCCGGTGTACGTCCGGGATCCCGGCCTGTTTCGCGCCGAACTCCACGACCGCATCATGGGGCCACTCTACCCGATCGCTTTCATGGTGATCGTGTTCGCCTACCTGGGCGCCCCCCGCACCACGCGCCAGAGCCGCAGCCTGTCGCTGGTGTCGGTGGTCATCGGCGCGCTGGGCCTGCGAATGATCGGGTTCGCCAGCACCGTGTTCGGCATGCACCGCGGCTTTGCGCTGTCGTTCCAGTACATCGCCATGGCGGTCGTGTTCTGGCACGGCGGCATGGCGATCTCGCGCGGCACCATCATCGAGCCGCCCGCCTTCATCCTCAACCTCGTTTCGGCCATCGGCGAGCGCCTGTCGCGCCGCCTGGCCACCACGTGAGGCGGACGATGGTGGCCGGGACGTTGTCGCGCTATTTCGGGTTGAAGTTCCTGGCGTCGGTGCTGGCGGTGTTCGTCGGCATTTTTGCGTTGATCGCCCTGGTCGATTACGTCGAGATGATGCGGCGCAGCGTCGGCGAGCAGAACGTCTCGGTGCTGATCATCGCCAAGGTGTCGCTGTTCCGCGTGCCGCAGATCACCGAGCGCATCATGCCGTTTGCGGTGCTGATCGGCGCGATGTCGTGCTACCTGAACCTGTCGCGGCGGCTCGAATTGGTGATCGCCCGGGCCGCCGGCATGTCGGCCTGGCAATTCGTCTCGCCCGCGCTGGTGCTGGCCCTGGTCCTCGGCGTCATGGCCACCACGCTCTACAACCCGCTCGCCGCCGCACTGCAGGAACGATCGAGCCGACTGGAAGTGGAAGCGTTCGGCGGCGGCAAGCAGAGCGCGTTGCAGTCCTCCGGCGCCGGTTTCTGGGTACGCCAGAAGAGCCCCGAGGGCCAGGCGATCATCAATGCCGCGACCACCTCGGAGCAGGGCCTGATGCTGGGTGGCGTCCTGATTTTCACCTACGATCAGGCCGGCAGCTTCACGAATCGAATCGAAGCCAAGAGCGCCCGGCTCGAACGTGGATTCTGGCGCCTGACCGATGCCCGCGTCTACGGGATCAATGTGCCGCCTCGGGACGAGCGCGAGTATTCGCTAAGTACAAACCTGACCGCCGAACAGGTCCGTGAAAGTTTCGCGACGCCCGAGACTGTGGCGTTCTGGGATCTGCCCCTGTACATCGAGATCGCCGACCACTCGGGTCTCTCGGCCACCGGCTATCGACTACAGTACCAGAAGCTGATCGCCCGTCCGTTTTATCTGGCCGCGATGGTGCTCCTGGCGGCCGCCGTCAGCCTTCGTTTCTTCCGCTTCGGCGGCGTGCAAAAGATGGTTTTGAGTGGCGTGGGTTCCGGCTTTCTGCTTTATGTTTTGTCCAAGGTGACTGACGACTTGAGTAAGGCAGAGCTGATACACCCAGCTACAGCGGCGTGGTTGCCTGTCGCCGTGGGTGGCCTATCGGGTTTCGTGGCGTTGCTTTACCAGGAGGACGGTTGATGGCCCGGTTGACCATCGCGCCCCTCTGGATATTGGGTCGCGCACGGCGGATCGCCGTGATCGCGAGC
>JAVBUK010000208.1:0-8463 GCA_031555345.1 Xanthobacteraceae bacterium
TCATCGCACGCAGAACAGCCAGGAGACCACCGATGGTCTTGAAAGGTGGTTGCCATTGCCAGGGGCACCTCTACCAAGCCGATCCAGGTTCAACGATAGCCGTTCGGCAAGAAGAGCAACCATGAAACCCGTGAAGTTTGAGTCGGGCGTTTCCCGCTACTTGACGCCCTCCTTGATGAAGATTCGACCTCGCCCGAAGCACAGGCCCCAGCTCAGAAGCGCAAAAAAAGCGGTGAAAATCGGCCATATCAGCGCCCAATGCACACCCCAGCCATTGGCTTCCACATCGCCGGCGTCCGCATTGCCCATAAACACCAAACATAATCCAAACGCCGAAAGCAGCAAAAAAAGGCATTGTATCTGCAGGTTTTTCACAAACCCGAATCGGATGTTATCAAACACCAATGACAGCGGAATAAAATGATAAGCGATCATGCATATCAGAAATGACACTCTGGCGACGATTTCAAATCTACAAAAAAAGGGGGTACCGCCGAGACCGCCCGCATTCGTCATAGGCAAATGAAAATATTGATAGACTGGACCGAATTGCGCACAGAAATCCGCTTTATAGAATAGCCAATTTATGATGAGGCCGACGTTCAGCAGAAACTGCGCCGAAAACAGACAGGCGACAAAGCCGGAAACAATGCTCGTCGCCCGGCCGATTTCGATGAAGTCGATCCTGTCAAACGGGTCGGCATCGTTTTCCATGCGCGCGCTCTTTGAGTCTGAAAGCGATGTTGCACCGACTCACCATCGACTTCGTGGCTCGACGGCCATTGTCGCTCCGGCATGCCGCCTTGCTGGTCCCACCTGCCTGCCCGGGCGAAAGCCGTACCATGGACTTTGTGCAATTTCCCTTTATGGCGCATGGTTAAATAATACCATCGCAACTGCGCTGCAGCGGAACCGCAATACATCGTCTGGCCCAGCGCATCGTGCCGGATTTCGCGCCCCTGCGGCCGGCCAGTGGATGGGTCGGCGAAGAGACCCGGCCTCGGCGCGCTCCTGCCTGCTTCTTCGCCACATCCTCGACAATTGCGCCCATGAGGTAGACTGCGGTTCGTTCAAACCCTGCGAGTTCCGCCATGCCCCCTGCATCCGCTCCCCTGCTGGTCGCCGAAGTCGGTCCGGCGCGCCTCGACATCGTGGTCGGCGACATCACCACCCTGGCGCGCGACGCCATCGTCAACGCGGCCAATACGTCGCTGCTGGGCGGCGGCGGAGTCGACGGCGCGATCCATCGCGCCGCCGGGCCGGACCTGCTGAAGGAATGCCGGACGCTCGGCGGCTGCCCGACCGGCGGCGCCAGAATCACCCGCGGCTACCGGCTGCCGGCCCGGCACGTGATCCACGCGGTCGGCCCGGTGTGGCACGGCGGCGGGCACGAGGACGACCTGCTCGCCTCCTGCTACCGCGTCGCGCTGGAACTGTGCGCCGAACACGGCCTGGTCTCGCTGGCCTGTCCGGCGATCTCGACCGGGGTCTACCGGTTCCCCGCCGATCACGCCGCCCGCATCGCGGTCGGCACCGTGGTGTCCTGGCTCGCCGATCCGCGCGGGATCCGGCACGTCACCTTCTGCTGCTTCGGCGACGCCAGCGCCGCCCATCACCGCGACGCGTTTGCGGAGCTGGGACTGGGGTAAAGTGCAGCCGGCCGGGCGCGATGATCCGGGCTCCGGGATTCGACGGCCTTGCGCTGCGAGCGACGCGGACAGGCAGGATCGCGATGTCGAGCGCCATGCTGTTTCCCACCCGTTTCATCCAGTTGAGAAGAACAGATCCCGTATGGCCGACCATCTCCACCTCATCACCGGCGGACCCGGCTCCGGCAAGAGCAGCCTCGTCACCGCGCTGGCGGCCGAAGGACTCCCGCACATGCCCGAGGCGGGTCGTGCCATCATCCAGGATCAGGTCGCGATCGGCGGCAACGCGCTGCCTTGGGCCGACAGAGCGGCGTTCGCCGAACTGATGCTGGGATGGGAGATGCGTTCCTGGCGGGAGGCGCGCCGCCTTTCCGGGCCGGTGATCCTGGATCGCGGCGTGCCCGACGTGATCGGCTACCTGCGAGTCTGCGGACTTCCGGTGCCACCGCACATCTGGAAAGCGGCCGAGCTATGCCGCTACAATCGACGGGTGTTCATCGCGCCGCACTGGCCGGAAATCTTCGCGCAGGACGCCGAGCGCAAGCAGGACGCGGGAGAAGCGGAGGCGACCTGTCGGGCCATGGCCGAGGTCTATACGCACCTGGGTTACGAGTTGATCCCGCTTCCCCTCGCCTCGATTTCCCGGCGCGTCCGATTCATCAAATCACACATGAAATAACGGGGCCGGCGATCCAGCGAACCGCGACAGTGTTCGCGAAGGGGCCGCGCCGTCGTGCCGGTGCCGACGACCAGGGTGGCCGATCCGCTCGAAGGCCGGGCAACGCCGACGCTGTGAACCTGCGTCGGATCGTTCCGTGACCCCGTCTACCGCGTGCCCGCATGCACGGCGCAGCCGACCAGGCCGGGCTCGACGCAGGTCACCAGAAAGGTCGGCGTCCGCTCCAGCATCGCCACATAGGGCGGGTGGGCCTCGAAGGCGGCGCGGAACACCGCGGAATCGAACAGGGTGCCGAACCGGCGGGCAATGCCGCCGGCGATGTAGACGCCGCCAGTCGCCTTGAACACCAGCGCGACGTCGCCGGCGAAGCGGCCGAACAGCCGCACGAACTGGTCGATCACCGCCAGCGCGCCGGCATCGCCCGCATGCGCGGCGGCCACCACCTCGCGCGCCGTCAGCGGGTCGCGCGACGCGTTGATGGCGCGCCACAGCCGTTCGATCCCGCCGCCCGACACCGCGGTCTCGGCGGAGACGGCGAGCGAGCCGCCGCCGAGCGACTTGAACACCCCGACCTCCGGATCGCTCGCCGGCCCGAACGACATGTGGCCGGCCTCGGTCGGCACCACGATCCATTTGCCGGCGTGCGGAACCAGCCCGGCGACCCCCAGTCCGGTGCCGGGCCCGAGCGCGATTCTGGGTCCCGGTCCGGGCTCGCCGGGATGGCCGAGCGCCAGCCGTTCGTCGGGCCGCAACGCCGGCAGCGCCCAGGCCACCGCCTCGAAATCGTTGAGCACGTCGAGCCGCTCGAACCCGAATTCCGCGCGCAGCACCTCGCGGCGGATCCGCCACGGCCGGTTGGTCATGGTGATCTCGTCGCCGACCAGCGGCCCCGCCACCGCGATGGTGGCGGCGCGCGGGCGCGCCCCGACCTGGTCGAGATAGCGCCGGATCGCGTCGTCGATGCCGGAAATGTCGTCGTCCTCGAACCGGACGATCTGCTCCGGCCGGCCGCCCGGTTCGGCGAGGGCGACCCGCGTCGTCGATCCGCCGACGTCTGCGACGAGAATGCTGGCCATCCGAGCCTCCGGACCATTTGAAAAGCGGGCACCGGGTCTTCGGTTCCCGACTCGCGGATTCTACCGCGGGAGGCGGGACCCGTCATCGCCTGCAACAAGTGGGCTCCGTCGCCGGCAGCGGCCCGCGGATCGTGGTCGAGGCGATGCGGAGACGCCGCCGCCGCAAGGGGCCGCCACACGGGGCCGCCGCACGGCGCCGCCCCTTGGCATGGAACGTCGGCAAAGGCGCCGAAGACACCGGATTCGCGCGCCGCCCGTTGCGGCTTACCGCACCGGGCCGAGTTTGCGTGGACGAGCGGCGACACCGGGTTGACGCGCCATCGACGTTGCTGCGACATCGGCCCGCGGGCCAATCCACATAGCGGCAAGTTTTCATCAGGCCGCGTTGCCAACTGCGAGGCCGGATGAGCGTTTCCACCGTTCCGCCCCTATCCACCACCGGGGCACCGTCGTTGCGAACCTATCTGGCGCAACTGCCCGAGGACGAGCTGCTGCGCGTCAGCGAGCCGATCGACCTCGATTTTCTGCCCACCGCGCTGGTGCTCGAGCTGGAGAAGAGGCGGCGCAGCCCGGCGGTGCTGATCGAGCGCCCGAAGGGCTTCGACGTGCCGGTGGTCACCAATTTGTTCGCCAGCCGCGACCGCATCGCCCGCATGGCCGGCGCCGAGCCCGGCGGCTTCAACGACGCCTGGATGCGCGCCCTCGCCAAGTTGATCCCGCCCGAGGTGATCGCCCGCGGCCCGGTGCATGAATGCGTGGTCGAGGGCGCCGCCGTCGATGGCGGCGCGCTGCCGATCAGCCGCCATTTCGCCAAGGATGCCGGCCGCTACATCGGCTCGGGCATCCTGGTGTGCAAGGACCCGGACACCGGGGTGCGCAACCTGAGCTACCAGCGGCTGCAACTCAAGGGACCCGACCGGTTCGGCGCCAGCCTGCATTCGCGCGGGCACATCTGGGACCATCTGCAGCGCTGCGAGGCGCGCGGCCGCGATCTCGAAGTGGCGGTGGTGATCGGCGTCCACCCGGCGATCCACCTCGCCGCCGCGGCGAAAGTCGCGATGGAGGTCGACGAATTCGACATCGCCGGCGCGCTGCTCGGTCGCCCGGTCGACCTGGTGCGCTGCCGCACCATCGACGTCGAGGTGCCGGCCGAGGCCGAGTTCGTGCTGGAGGGCCGCATTCTCGCCGGCCGGCACGAGGACGAAGGGCCGTTCGGCGAATACACCGGCTATTCCACCAACCGTTCGACCCGCAACGTGTTCGTGGTCGGCGCCATCACGTCGCGCCGCGACCCGATTTTCCACGACATCATTCCCGGCTATTCCGCCGAACACCTGCTGCTCGGCCGCGCCGCCAAGGAAGCGCACGTGTTCATGCGGTTGAAGGAAATGGTGCCGTCCCTGAAGGCGATCAATTTCCCGAAATCGGGCACCCACTTCCACGCCTACATGTCGTTCAGGAAAGCGGCCGAGGGGCAGGCGCGACACGCGCTGATGCTGCTGTTCGGGCTCGACCCCTACCTCAAGCTGGCGGTGGCGGTCGACGAGGACGTCAACGTATTCGACGAGGAGGAGGTGCTGTGGGCGCTGGCCACGCGCTTCCAGGCCGACACCGACATGTTCATGGTGCCCGACGTGTTCTGCAACCGGCTCGACCCGTCGTCGCGCGACGGCACCTCGGCCAAGCTCGGCCTCGACGCGACCGCGCCGCTGACCTGGGACGTCGAGCGCACCGCCGTGCCGCCGCAGGCCGCCGCATGGGCCCGCGCCCTGCTCGCCCGACAACAGCCGTGATCGCGCGCCCGGCTCCGCCGGACGCGTCCCCGATCGCCTGGAGAAGTCATTTCGCGTTTTTGGAGGTTTTCATGCTTCGCCGCACCCTGACATCCGCCGTTCTCGCCCTCGCCGGCCTGGCGATCGGCATCGCGGGCGCCAGCGCCCAGCCCGCGCCGCAGGCCGTCAAGATCCGCCTCGACTGGAAGGCCGGCTCGCAGCACGCCCCGTTCTATCTCGGCAAGCAGCTCGGCTACTACAAGGATGCCGGCATCGATCTCGAAGTGATCTCCGGCTCGGGCTCCTCCGACACGGTCAAGCAGGTCGGCTCGCGGGCGGTCGAGTTTGGCCTGGTCGACGCGCTGGTGCTGGTCCAGGGCGCCCAGCAGCGGGTGCCGGTCAAGGCGATCGCGGCCTACTATCAGCGCACCCCGATCGTGCTGATCAGCCCGAAGGACAAGCCGATCACCGATCCGCGTCAGCTGCTCGGCGGCGTCAAGCTCGGTTCCAAGAAGGGCAGCGCCACCTACCAGGGCCTGCTCGCCCTGTTGTCGGCCAACAACCTCAAGGTCGAGCAGATCACCCTGGTCGACATCGGCTTCGGCGTGGCGCCGCTCCTGGTGAAACAAGCCGACGCCATCATGGGGTTCTCGATGAACGAGCCGATCGAAGCCGAGGCCGGCGGCATGGCGGTCCAGGAACTGCCGATCGCCAACTTCGGCGTCGACACCTACGGGCTCACGATCGTCGCCAACACCGGGCTGATGCAGCAGAACCCGGCGCTGGTGAAAGCCTTCCTGGCGGCGACCGCGCGCGCGGTCCAGGCGACCATCCAGGATCCGGCCGCCGCGGTCGCGGCGGTCACCAAGGCGGTCGACGAATCCGACGCCGGCCGCGAAGGCAAGGTGCTCGCCCGCACCGTGCCGTACTGGTCGAGCCAGGAGACCGCGCGGAGCGGCTTCGGCTGGCAGACCAGAGCGCATTGGCAGGGCACGATCGACACCGCGCGCAAGCTCGGCCTGATCGACGCCGCACTGGCGGCGGACGACGTGTTCACCAACACGTTCCTGCCCGGCGCGGCGAAGTGAGCGAAGCCGTGCCGGCGGCGCCCCCGGTCCGGCCCGATGCGCCGGACCGCGCGGCGCCCTGCATCGCGCTCGCGGACGTCAGCCTGCGCTACCCGACCGAGCGCGGGTTCATCGATGCGCTCACCGGCATCGACCTCACGGTCGCCGAGGGCGAGTTCGTGGCGCTGCTCGGCCCGACCGGCTGCGGCAAGAGTTCGCTGTTGCGGCTGGTCAGCGACCTCGTCGCCCCGACCGCCGGCCACGTCACCGTCCGCGGTGCGCCGGCGCGCGCGGCGCGGCGCGCCAACGAGTTCGGGTTCGTGTTCCAAGAGCCCGCCCTGCTGGCGTGGCGGACGGCGCTCGGCAACGTCCATCTGCCGCTGGAGATCGTCGGATACCCGGCGGCCGCGCGCACCGAGCGTTGCGAACGACTGCTCGACTCGGTCGGGCTGCTGAAGTTCAAGGACAACTACCCGCACGAGCTGTCGGGCGGCATGCGGCAGCGCGTCGCCATCGTGCGCGCGCTCGCCTGGAACCCGTCCATCCTGCTGATGGACGAGCCGTTCAGCGCGCTCGACGAACTGACCAAGAGCCAGCTGCAGGACGACCTGCTGCAGTTGTGGAGCCGGGAGCGCAAGACCGTCCTGTTCGTGACCCACAACATCTCCGAGGCGGTCTATCTCGCCGACCGCGTGGTGGTGATGTCGGCGCATCCGGGGCGCGTCAAGGCGGTGCTGCCGATCGACCTGCCGCGCCCGCGCGCCGACAGCCTGCGCGAGGCGCCGGAATTCCTGGCCGCGGTGCGGCTGGCGCGGGAGGCGCTGCGATCATGAGCGAAATCGACACCCCGCGGGACGGCTTGATGGAGCGGGTGCTGCCGCCGCTGCTGATCCTGTGCGTCGTGCTGGCGGGCTGGGAAGGGGCGGTGCGCGGCTTCGACATCCCGCCGTGGCTGCTGCCGGCGCCGACCGACATCGCGGTGCGGCTCGTCCGGACCTCGAACCTCTGGTACCATACCGGGCTGACCGTGATGGAGGCGCTGGCGGGGTTCGTCGTCTCGGCGCTGCTCGGCGTCGCGGTGTCGGCCGGCATCGTCCACTCGCGCTTCCTCGAACGCGGGGTGTTTCCCTACATCATCGTGTCGAACGCGATCCCGATCATCGCCGTCATCCCGCTGCTGACCATCTGGTTCGGGTTCGGGCTGGCGCCGAAGATCATGATCTGCGCCATCATCTCGTTCTTCCCGATCGTCACCAACACGACCCGCGGGCTGAAGGCGGCCGACCGACGCATCATCGAGTTCATGCGCTCGATCAACGCCTCGCGGTGGGAGACCTTCTACAAGGTGCAATTGCCGAGCGCGCTGCCGTTCATCTTCGCCGGCTTCAAGATCGCCGCGTCCCTGGCCCTGGTCGGGGCGGTGGTGGCGGAGTTCTACGCCTCGGACCGCGGCCTCGGCTATCTGGTCATCACTTCGGCGACGCAGTTGCGCACCGATCTCCTGTTCGTGTCGATCGTGGTGCTGGCGGCGCTCGGCATCCTGTCGTTCACGCTGTTCGGCCGGCTCGAACGCTCGGCGACCCGCGGCGAAGGCGCCGACGCGACGCGAAGACGATGCCCGCCTGCCGGATCGACAACGCCCTGAAGGTTCCCGGCGACGGCACGGCGCCCCATGCCGGCTGGGTCGACGTGCGCGACGGCCTGATCGCCGCGACCGGGTCGGGACGGCCGGCCGCCGCCGACGGCCTGCCGGTGATCGACGCCGGCGGCGGCATCGTCATGCCCGGGCTGGTCAACACCCACGCCCATTCGCATTCGAGCCTGACCCGGGGCAGCGCCGAGGGGCTGGCGCTGGAGGACTGGCTCAGGACGATCGAACGCGAGCAGAGCCTTCTGACCGCCGACGACGCCCGCATCGGCGCGCTGGCGACCTACGCGGAAGCGCTGCTGTCCGGCACCACCTCGATCGTCGACATGTGCCTGCACCCACGGGCGGCAGTCGCGGCCGCGCGCGAGATCGGTATCCGCGCGGTCATCGCCCCCTACGTCGCCGACGGCAAGGCTTTCACGCCCACCCTCGCCGACACCGCGACCCTGATTGACGAGACCGCCGCGGACCCGCGGGTGCAGGTCTGGGTCGGGCTGCACGACCTGGAAAGCTGCAGCGACGCCCAGATCGCGGCAGGCGCCGCGCTGGCGGCCGAGCGCGGCACCGGGCTG
>JAVBUK010000153.1:0-3120 GCA_031555345.1 Xanthobacteraceae bacterium
CCTCGCCGGCGGCCTGTTCGCCAACCCGACGCTCACCCGCGTGCTGGCCGACGATTGCCCGGTCGACGAGATGTTCGTGTTTCCCGCGACCGGCGACGCCGGACTTCCGGTCGGCGCCGGGCTGTCGTTCCTGCTGGCGCGCGACGGCCTCGCCGCCTGGCTGACGCGACGCCGCCGGCTCGACAACCTCCATCTCGGACCGGACGACGATGCGATCGACGACGCGCTCATGCGCCACCAGGGCATCCGGTGCGTGCCCGACCCGGCCGGATCGGCGGCGGCCCAGTGTCTGGCCGCCGACCAGATCGGTGCGGTCTATCTCGGCCGGGCGCAATTCGGCCCCCACCCCCTGGGAACGCGCGGCATCCTCGCCAGCCCGGCCCGGATCGAGCTCAATGACCGGTTGAACCAACGGCTGCGGCGTTCGGACCCGATGGCGTCTCCCGCCGTCGTGCTGGCACAGGACGCGGACCGGGTGTTCGCCGTCACCGACGTCACCCGCTATGCGGCGCGGTTCATGACGTTGAGCACGCCGGTCCGACCGGAATGGTGCCGGCGAATCCCGGCGGTGGTGCATATCGACGGCACCGCCCGGTTGCAGATCGCGGGCGACGACGAGCCGGTACTCGCCGCAATCCTGCACAAGTTCCGTGCCCAGACCGGCCTGCCGGTGCTGGCCAGCACCGCCCTCAGGCTGGGCGACGAACCGATCGTCGATCATCCTGCCGATTGCATCCGCGCCCTGCGCGACGGCCATGTCGATTTTGTCGTCACCCGCAACGGCGTCTACGACCGCGGGGCGTAATCCGAAATCCGCCCGGTGCTGGTCGGATCGGCCCGATTGCTGCGATCCCGGACGAAGACGCGCCGCCGGACTGCGGCGGCGTCGTGTCGCGACGACGGAGATTAAGGGCGCCGTGCGGCTTATACGCTTCGGCTCAGGTTCCCGGCGTCCAGGCCTGGTAGTCGCCGGTGGCGCGGGGACGGCGGCCAGCCGCGAGCGTCGAACCGGGCGGCCGACAGGCCCCGGGCGTGCCGGTGGGGTTCGGCCGGTGCGGCTTCCACCACGACCGCTCCACGATCTTTTCCTCGGTCGGCGGCAGCTCGTGGGTGTGGTGCAGCCAGCCGTGCCAATCCGGCCCGACGCGCGACGCCTCGACCACGCCGTTGTAGGTCACCCAGCGCCGCTCCCGACCGAGCGCAGGATCGATCTTGCCGCCCTTGGTCCGGTAATAGCGGTTGCCCTGCTCGTCCTGGCCGACGAACTCGCCATAGAGCGACGTCCAGACCTGGGTGCCGAACGTCTGATCGTTCCACCAGGTCAGGAAGCGGATGAGGAAAGTTTTGATGTTCATCTCGGCCCTGCGGTTCGGCCCCGACATCGCGCGACAACAGGGCGTTCATGCCACTGCCCCGCCGATATGTCCAGGATGGCGATGGCAGGGCTTCGACGTATTATCCACCCACATACCACTCGGCCAAGCCGACGCATCCCCCCGACCTTTGCGCGCATGGCGCGCAAAGGTCCCGCGCCCGACGCCAGAACACCCGGCCGATCCGCGGATCGGCCGGGTCGGGTCTCACACCCAGCGCGAGGCTTCCTCGTCGGTCGGAAGCCGCCCTTGCGGCGTCAGTTCGTCGATGATGCCGGGCAGGCTCTTGCTCAAAGTCGCCAGCAGGTCGTCGTGCGACATGCCGGTGTGCTCGCTCAGCGCGGCGATGTCGTCGGCGCCGATCGACCGGGCGAGGTCGCTTTCGGAAATGTCCCGATTCGGCCCGGTATCGACCCAGGACTTGGCAATGTCGCCATGGCCGCTTTTCTGCAGCTGGTCGATCAGCGACCCGAGCCCCCCGCTCAACACGCTGCCGGCGGCACCGCCGGCCAGCAGGCCACCCAGTCCGCCCTTCAGCAGGTCGCCGAGACCGCCGCCGGCCGCCTGGGTGTTGTCCGGAAGACGGCGCGGCTGCGGCCCCGGAGTCGGCGCTGGCTGCTGGCCGCCGCCGAAATGTTTGATGCCCTGGTAGGCCAGCAGCGCCAGGATCGCCATGGTGATCGGCGACATGCCGCCTTGCGACCCCGGGTCGGCATCACGTTGGCCGCGCTGGCCACGCGGGCCGTTCATCATGCCGTTGAGAACGTCGAGCAATCCCATCGATAGCCTCCTGTACGCCCCCCGCGGCGAGCCAAGACAATCGACTCGTTTCATGACGGATGCAAGGCAAACAGTACCCATTGCCGGAAAAGCCGCCGGCCACTAGGCTGCAGTGCCGGCCTGCACCGGGGCGGATCACGGGGAGACGGGGATGTTGAGGATTCTCTTTGTCGGATTGGCGGCCGGCGTCGTCGCGCGCCTGTTGTCGCCGGGACCGAACAATCCGCGGGGTTTCATTCTGACGGTGGTGTTGGGGGTCGTCGGCGCTTTCCTGGCGACTTTGGTCGGCCAGGCGACCGGCTGGTACGGCCCGGACCAGGGCGCGGGTTTCATCACCGCCACCCTCGGCGCACTGGCGGTCTTGTTCATCTGGAATCGCCTGGTCGCCTCGGGCCGGCTGCACGACCACGGCCTGGGACCGCGCGCCTGATCTCGGCGCATTCTCCCGTCGATCGCGCGAAGATCGCGCGGATGGCGCACAGAGCAGCGCCTTCGTGCGCCATTTTGCCGGTGCCAACGGGTTCCGCCATTTCTTCTCCGAATTGGTGAACGTGTAGACGTGCGTGGCCTTCGCCGCCGTCAACCGGCGCAGGATCTACAGGCTGATCGGCAATGCCCGTTGCGCGCCTGCAGGCAGCAGCAGGTGGTGGCGCGCCCGCGAGGCGCGACCAATCACATGCTTCCCGACTCCCCAGACCTGCCCGATCCCATGCCCGCACGGATATGGGCGCGCAGCATGACCCACGGAATGAGGCGCGTGCCCTTCTCCGGCTGCGCTTCGAAAGATGCCGCCCCGGTTCATCACGGGCCGGTTTCCGTTTGGAAAATTCGTCATCCCAGCAGGTCTCGGAAGCAGCCGAAGAGGCGGGCACGCTCACTCCAGGTCATCGTCATCTACTTCGTCGATGCCGTCGTCGCCGAGGTCCTTGATGTAGAACACCGGCTGCAAGCACCGCGCACAAGCCCT
>JAVBUK010000294.1:0-4933 GCA_031555345.1 Xanthobacteraceae bacterium
GGCCGCACCCGGCATCGCGGCCGCGGGGCCGTCGACCGGCGCGAAGCGCCGCTCCGCCTCCGCAACCACCTGCGCATGGTCGACCGCGCCGGCCGCGGCGATCACGGTGTCGGGCGCGCGGTAATTGCGCGCCAGATAGGCGCGCAGCCGCATCTGGTCGATCGACCGCACGGTCTCGGGCGTGCCGAGGATCGACCGTCCGACCGCCTGATCGGCGAACGCCGTCGACTGCAGATAATCGAACACGAGATCGTCCGGCGTGTCCTCGACCGCGCCGATCTCCTGGACGATGACGTTCTTCTCGCGCGTGACCTCGCCGGGATCGAACGCCGGCTGGGTCAGGATGTCGGACAGGACGTCGAGCGCGAGCGGCACGTCGGCCTTGAGGACGCGCGCGTAGTAGGCGGTCATCTCCACGCCGGTCGCGGCGTTGAGATCGCCGCCGACCGCCTCGATCTCCTCGGCGATCTGCCGCGCGCTGCGCCGCCGCGTGCCCTTGAACGCCATGTGCTCAAGAAAATGCGACATGCCGTGTTCGTCGGACAACTCGTCGCGGCTGCCGCATCCGACCCATACGCCGAGCGAAGCGGTCTCGAGGTGCGGCATGTCGTCGGTGACGACCGACAGGCCGGAAGAGAGACGGGTCACCTCGACGGTCATGCAGTGGCTCCTTCGTTCGCGGCACGGCTCTTGGCGAGCACGAACCGCTCGATCTCGGCCGGATCGGGGGGCAGCACGGTGACGCTTTCGGCGCGTTGGCCGAGATCGGCGAGCCAGGCCGGCAGCGCCGGAACGACGCCCGCGGCGGCCTCGACCGCGGCCGGAAACTTGGCCGGGTGCGCGGTCGACAGCGTGATCATCGGCACGGCCGGATCGCGCGCTTCCTTCTCGGCGACGGCGAGGGCGACGGCCGTGTGCGGATCCGCCAGATAACCCGCCTCGCGCAGGGTGGTGCGGATCTGGGCCGCGGTCGCCTGCTCATCGGCACGAGCGGCGGCGAACATCGCGCGGATCTCCGCCAACGCCGGCGCCAGAATCGAGAAGCGGCGCGACTGGGCCAGCGACGCCATGGCGGAACGAATCGGCCGCGGCTCGCGGCCATGCACTTCGAACAGCAGGCGCTCGAAATTCGACGACACCTGGATGTCCATCGACGGCGAGTCGGTCGGCACCACGGCGCGCAGCTCATAGCTGCCGGTGGCCAGCGTCCGGGCCAGGATGTCGTTGACGTTGGTGGCGATGGTCAGCCGTTCGATCGGCAGCCCCATGCGGCCCGCGGCATAGCCGGCGTAGACGTCACCGAAATTGCCGGTCGGCACCGTGAAGGCGACCTTGCGATGCGGCGCCCCGAGCGCGACCGCGGCGGTGAAATAATAGACGATCTGGGCGACGATCCGGGCGAAATTGATCGAGTTGACGCCCGACAGCCGAACGCAGTCGCGGAACGCCAGATGGTTGAACATCGCCTTCACCAGCGCCTGGCAATCGTCGAAGGTGCCCTCCACCGCCACCGCGTGGATGTTGTCCTCCGTCGCCGTCGTCATCATCCGGCGCTGCACCTCGGAAATGCGGCCGTCGGGAAACAGCACCACCAGGTCGACCTGGCTGCGGCCGCGAAACGCCTCGACTGCGGCCCCCCCGGTGTCCCCCGAGGTCGCCACCACGATCGTGGTCCGCTCGCCGCGCCGGCTCAGCACATGATCCATCAGCCGGGCGAGCAGCTGCATCGCCAGGTCCTTGAAGGCGAGTGTCGGACCGTGGAACAGCTCCAGCACAAAGCTCGACGGCCCGAGTTGCACCAGCGGCGCGACCGCCGGATGGCGAAACGTGTCGTAGGCTTCGCGAGCCATGCGGGCGAGGTCGCGATCCGCGATGGTGCCGGCGACGAACGGCCGGATCACCTCGACGGCGACTTCGGCATAAGGGCGCCCGGCGAACCCCGCGATGGTGTCCGCCCCGAACTGCGGCCACGATTCGGGAACATAGAGGCCCCCGTCGCGCGCAAGGCCCGCCAATGTCACCTCGACGAAATCAAGAGACGGGGCCTCGCCCCGGGTCGATATGTAGCGCACCGTTTGGTCCCCGGCTGGCTCATGCGGGATCGCGAGCCTCCTTCCGCCAGGAGCGGCTCAACGCCCCACCCGACGGACAAATCCTTGAAATATCACGACTTACTTGACCGCGGCCGATCCGCGCGCCCGGTCGCAGACTAGTCGCAAGACGGCCCCGAGACAACACAAGCCTGATCGGTCAAGCGGCAGACCTGCCGGTGGGGCGCGGCCCCATCAGCCGGACGCCGAACACGACGACAAGCACGACCGCAAGGCCGTACCACGTAACCGCATATCCCAAATGGTTGTTGGGCAGGCTGGGGCGGAGTTGGCCCGGCCGCGGCAGACCGCCGGGCGGCGTCGGACTTTCCTGCGCGACATAGAACGGCGCGATGGTTCCAAGACCCTTGGCCGCCGCCATCGCCGCCGGATCGCGCGAAAACCACAGGTTCGCACCCGGATCGGCCGCGGGGGTGAACAGGCCGGGCGCCTCCGGCCAGCGCAGCGCCCCGACCACCTCGACCTCGCCCCCGACCTGCCCTTCGGTGCGCGTTTTCGGATCGCGGTTTCGCTCGGGGACGAAGCCGCGGTCGACCATCACCAGCCTCCCGTCGGCGAGCCGCGCCGGGGTGAACACCCAGTATCCCACGCCGGCGACATCGGGGCGCAGGCTCGAGCCGGTGGTGTAGACCAGCGATTCCCGGTGGTGAAGCAACGTCGCCCTGAAGGCGACGCGGCGGAACTCGTCGGTCGCCGCGCCGAACGTCGGCCACGGCGGCAGCGGCGCCGGCGGGGCGCCGAGACGCTGATCGAGGGTGGCGATCAGGCCCTCCTTCCACGCCTTGCGACCGAGTTGCCAAGTGCCCAGCCCGACCAGCACCGCGACCGCGACGCCCACGCAGGCGCCCGCCGACACCAGGCCGCGCCGGGAGGTCATGACGGCTCGCGCCGCACCAGCCGCCCTTCCGCCGCCTCATGGCGATACTGCAGGGCGATCAGCAGCCCCTTGAGCAGCCGCAGGGGCATGAGCGTGGTGAGGAGGATCAGCGGCCCCCATAACGCGGCGTGCAGCCAGAACGGCGGTTGATGGACGACCTCGACCACCAGCGCCGCCGCCACCACCAAAAAGCCCGCGATCAGGATGACGAACACCGCCGGACCGTCGCCGGCGTCGGCAAAGGAATAGTCGAGCCGGCACGCCGTGCATTCCGGTGCGAGGCCGAGGAACCCGTCGAACAGCTTGCCGCGCCCGCATGCGGGACAGCAGTTGCCGAACGCAACCGCAAGGGGACTGACGGAAGGGGGTACCGGATCGGTCATACCGGGTTGATTTAGCGGCCCGCGGGCAAATGAAAAGGGTGCACGGGCTTGGAAAAACGACCAATGCCTGCGTCCGCCGGGTGACCGCGGGCCGCCCGCGGTCACACCGCGATCAGCACGGCGGATCGACCGGTTTCCGGCCGAGGAACGCGGAAAACGCCTCGAGGGTGGCGTTCGACACGTGGTGCTCGATGCCTTCGGCGTCGGCTTCGGCGGCTTCGGCCGGAACCCCCAGGGCCCGCAGCAGGTCCACCACCAGCCGGTGGCGCGCCGTGACACGGGCCGCCAGCGCCTGTCCGGCCTCGGTCAGGAACACTCCGCGATAGGGCCGCTGGGTCGCCAGGCCGGCGCGCTTGAGGCGCGCGACCGCCTTGACGGCGGTGACGTGCGAGACGCCGAAGCGACGGGCGATCTCGGTCAGCCGCGCCTCCCCGTCGGCCGCCACCAGCGCGGCGATGACCTCGACATAGTCTTCGAACAATGCCGCCGATTGCGCCGACCGGGTCTTCCTGAACCGGCGGGCCTGGGCCGGTTCCGCCGGAACGGCCTGGTCGCCGCGCCGCGCGCGCGTCCCCTCTGGCGACATCTTCCCGTCCTCGCGTGTTCGCCGGTCCAGCGAGAAGCAACCAGCCCCGGCTCCGGCCTCACGTCAAGTACCGTCCGGACGTCGACCTGCGACATATTTGACAATGGTTCGCATTTGCAATAATGTCGGTGTAGCTCAGGCTACAAAATTTGGCGATCCGGCTATGTCTGCTACCGATTTCGACTCCGCCCCGAGAGGTCTTTCGCTCACCGAGCGCACCGTGATGTCGGCCCGCACAGTATTGACAGGCCGCGGTAACGGTATAAAATCCTATCTCTCTTTCGCGGGTCCGGCCGTCGTCGCCTCGATCGCCTACATGGACCCGGGAAACTTCGCGACCAACATCCAGGCCGGCGCGAAATACGGTTACGGGTTGCTCTGGGTGGTGGTGCTGGCCAACCTGATCGCCATGCTGTTCCAGGCGTTGTCGGCCAAGCTCGGCATCGTCACCGGCCGCAACCTCGCGGAGCTGTGCCGCGAGCGGTTTCCGCGGCCCGTCGTCTGGGGAATGTGGGGCGCCAGCGAGGTCGCCGCGATGGCGACCGACTTGGCCGAGTTCCTCGGCGGCGCGATCGGGCTGTCGCTTCTGTTCGACATGTCGCTGCTGTCCGGAATGGCCGTCACGGCGGTCGTGACCTACGGCATTCTGATGTTCGAAGGACGCGGCTTCCGGCCGCTCGAACTGGTCATCGGCGGCATGGTGAGCCTGATCGCGCTCTGCTATGTGGTGGAACTGTTCATCGCGCCGGTCGACTGGGCGTCGGCCGCGGGGCATGTGGTGATGCCGCAGATCGCCGACGCGGATGCGCTGCTGCTGGCGGTCGGAATCATCGGCGCCACCGTCATGCCGCACGCCATCTTCCTGCATTCCGGCCTGACGCAGTCGCGCACGCCGGTGCGCAACGATACCGAGCGGCGCAAGCTGGTGTACTTCTCCAACCGTGAAGTCGTCGTCGCGCTCGCGGTCGCCGGGCTG
>JAVBUK010000389.1:0-5300 GCA_031555345.1 Xanthobacteraceae bacterium
ACGCCACCGGGGGGCCGGTCATCCGCCTCACCCCTGGATCATGTGTGGTGTATTTGCCGTTCCGGTCCCCTTTGCGCAACGCTCTTACCCGTACCGTAAAACCCACACGACACCAGCGGATGGCGAGATGTTCGGCGCCGGACCCGATCATTCCGCCGGGACGGCCCGCTTCGAAACGGCCCGGGTCGGGCGATCCCGCAGCCATGGCTTGCCGACCGGCAGCACGTCGCGACCGAACACATCGGCGAATATCGCATGCGCCATGATGTACCAGGCCGACAGCGCGCAGGCCATCAGTTCGAATCCCGCCACCGCGGTGAGCTGCGGGAATCCGAAATGCGCCAGGTCGAGCAGGATGAAGCCGATCAACAGCAGCGTGAAGGTGAAAGCGAGCGCGCCATTCACCCGCATCGAGCCGACCCAGAGAATCGCCGTGAACAGCGTCCAGGCGACCAGGAACCAGCCGGTGTCGCGCGTGCTCGAGACATAGAGGCCGTAATGGTTGCCGATCATCAGCAGGGCCAGCGAGATCCAGAAGCACCCGTAGGCCGGGAAGGCGCAGTAACCGAAATTGTTGCCGGTCTTCTGCTCCTGCAGGCCGGCGATCATCTGCGCCAGACCGCCGAATACGAGCCCGAGCCAGACGACCGGCCCGAGCCCCATCCAGCCGACATTGTGGAACTGCAGCACCATCGTGGTCATGCCGAAGCCGGCCAGTCCAACGACCGCGGGGTTGCCCATCTTGTGGTCAGCCATGACCTACTCTCCATCCAGCATTAAGACGCAACAAAAGACCTGGGTGGGGGCATGCCAGGGGGACGCGACGACGCATCGAGTTGTGGCGCCGCTTATGCCATGGCGACCGGCCGCAGGACAACGGCAGGACACCTGCACAAGATACCAAAAGCGAGCGGCGCCGGTCGTTTTCGCGAAGTTCCTGATTCCGTTTGTTCGCTTCGAAGCGGGCCTCCGTACACGGTTGCCCGCCGCCGCTCTGTTCCGCGCATTGTTCCGCGCGATATGGCCACCAGCGCCACCGGCGTGGCCGCCAACCTCGGCCGCCGAGGCGAAGCCGAGGTCTCGGAAGCAGGCTCGGTTGCGATCGCCTCCGGCACCGATGGGCACGCACGTGCAGGCGCCGGAAGCGGCAATTCGGCAACCTGTTAAAACCGCAGCTTCGACCGCAGCACCAGCGCGGCGTAAAAATACAGCTCGGCGTCGAGCGCGCGTTTGATGTTGTCGGCCTTGCGGAAGCCGTGCTGCTCGCCCTCGAACAGCAGGTAACCGACCGGGACGCCCTTGCGTTTGAGCGCCTCGACCATCAGTTCGGTCTGGTCGGGCGGAACAATCCGATCGTCGCTGCCCTGAAAGAAGATCACCGGCACGCCGAGGCGATCGACATGGCCGATGGGCGAGCGCGCCACATAGGTCGCCCGCTCCTCGGGATAAGGTCCGATCAGCCAGTCGAGATAGCGCGCCTCGAACTTGTGGGTGTCGCGCGCCAGGGCCTCGAGGTCGCTGACGCCGTAATAGCTTCCGCCGGCGGCAAAGATCCGGCCGCTCTCCGGCGCCAGCGCGCGCAGCGTGGTGAAGCCGCCGGCGCTGCCGCCGCTGATCATCAGCCGGTCGGGATCGGCGTTGCGATGGGCGACCAGGAATCGCACGCCGTTGATGCAGTCATCGACGTCGACCAGGCCCCACTGCCGCGCCAGCCGCAGCCGGTAGGCGCGCCCGTAGCCGGTGGAGCCGCGGTAGTTGACGTCGAGCAGACCGATGCCGCGGCTGGTCCAGTATTGCCGCGCCAGCGACAGCGTGCTGGTGGTGGCGCTGGTCGGCCCGCCGTGGCTCTTGACCAGCACCGGCACCTTCTCGCCGTCGGGTGGCTGATGATCCGGCGAAAACGGCGGATAGTAGAAGGCATGGGCGGTATCGCCGTTCGTGGTCGGAAAGGCGATCGGCTCGGGCGCGGAGAGATAGGGCCGGACCGCATCGGCCACTGCGGAGGACCGGCGGACGATCCGGTATCGCCCGGTACGCGGATCGAGGTCGACCACCGCGGGTGCGTCCGCCGCCGTGCCGCCGAGAAAGGCCACGCGGTCCGCCCCGGCGCGCAGCTGGGCGATGTCGGTGAACGGCGTATCGATCGGATCGAAGCGTTTGCTCCGCGTATCGAGCCGGGCGAGCCGCCAGACGCCGTCCCGCACGAAACAACAGACCACCGTGTCGGGCGAACAGAACGCGTAGCTGGACATGCCGAACTGCCAGTGCGGCCGTCCGAACTCGGCCGCCATCGGCGCCATCGGCTCGAGATCGTCGTCCCGCACCCGGTGGAGATTCCACCAGCCCCCTCCCCGGTCCGACACCAGCCAGAGGTCGCCGTCCGGAGACCATTGGGGCTGCAGCGCCGCCTCGTCGGGCCCGCCGGCAATGCGCCGAGCTTGCGCGACCGTGCCGTCCGCCCCGATTTCGCCGACCCAGACCTCGGCTGCCACCCAGGGCATGTCAGGGTGGCTCCAGGTGAGCCAGGCGAGCCGGCGGCCGTCGGGGCTGAGCCGCGGCGACGCATAGAAGTCCCGCCCCGAAACCAGCACCCGCGGCGGCCGCACACCGGCGATATCGACGTCCACGATGGTGTTGACGGCTTCGCCCGATCCGGTGTGATCCTCGCGCACGCAGACCAAGCGGCCCTGACCGATCACGCCGTCGGCATAGCGCAGCGCTGCCGGCAGGGCCGCGCCGTCCGGACCGGTTGCGACCGGCGTGATCGGACCAGGCGCGCCCTTCGTTTGCAGGTACAGCCGCTGGTCGGAATAGTTCGAAAACACGATGGTGCCGTCCCGCACCGCAAAGGCGCCGCCGCCGTATTCGTGGACGCGGGTGCGGACGTTGAAGGCATCGGCGTCGTCGGGGGTGACGCACTCCGGCTCTCCACCCGGCGTCATCCGGAAGAGCAGGCAGCGCCCCTGCTTTTGCGGCTGCAGTTCGCTCCAGTAGATCGTGTCGCCGTCGAGCGCGACCTGGTCGAGCCCGACCGCGTCGGACGCCACCAGGTCCGACGTGATCGGCGATTTCCACGAACCGTAAGGGCCGACGACCATCGCATGCCTCCTTCAGCGGCACCGGCGTGCCGAGGGTCACCATAAGCATGATCCCGAAACGGTGGCAGCGGATTTCAGGCGGTGGCGGGAGATTCAGGCCTTGCTGCCGGCACGGCCCGAATCCGGCCGACCGCCATCGTACCAGATCTGGCTGCGATTGACGATCCACACCACCGTCAGCATGACCGGCACCTCGATGAGAACCCCGACCACGGTCGCCAGGGCGGCCCCGGAATTGAAGCCGAACAGGCTGATCGCGGCCGCGACCGCCAGCTCGAAGAAATTGCTGGCGCCGATCAGTGCCGAAGGTCCGGCGACGCAGTGCTGCTCGCCGACCAGCCGGTTGAGCAGATAGGCCAAGCCGGCATTGAAATAGACCTGGATCAGGATCGGAACGGCGAGAAGCGCGATCACCAGCGGCTGGGTGAGGATCTGCTTGCCCTGAAAACCGAACAGCAGCACGAGGGTCGCGAGCAACGCGACCAGTGACACCGGCTGCATGGTGTTGAGCAGACGCCCGAGCGCCGCGCTGCAGCCGGTCGCCAGCGTGCGACGACGGATCGCCTGCGCGGCAATCACCGGAACGACGATATAGAGCACGACCGACAACACCAGGGTGTCCCACGGCACCGTGATCGCCGACAGCCCGAGCAACAGTCCGACGATCGGCGCAAACGCAAACACCATGATGGTGTCGTTGAGAGCGACTTGGGTCAGGGTGAAGTGCGGCTCGCCCCTGGTCAGATGCGACCACACGAACACCATGGCGGTGCATGGCGCGGCGGCGAGGATGATCAATCCGGCGATGTAGGAGCTGATCTGGCCGACCGGCAGCCAGGGCCGGAACAGATAGCCGACGAACAACCAGCCAAGGGCAGCCATCGAAAACGGCTTCACCGCCCAGTTGATGAACAACGTCACGCCGATGCCGCGCCAGTGCTCGCGCACCTTGCCGAGAGCGGCGAAATCGATCTTCACCAGCATCGGCACGATCATCAGCCATATCAGGACCGCCACCGGTAGGTTGACCTTGGCGATTTCGGCGGCGCTGATCGCGTGAAAGACCGACGGCACGAAGTGGCCGAGCGCGACACCGGCGACGATGCACAGCGCCACCCAGATGGTCAGATAGCGTTCGAACAGGCCCATGGTGGGTCGATAGGCCGCAACAGGTCGGGTGGTGACTTCAGCCATCGTCGGCCTGCACTTTCCGCGATTGTCGAAGTCCCCTCAAGCCTTTCCGTGATTACTCACCCTCCTGGGAAGGATCCATCGGATGAAGGCTGGTTTCTGGTAATAAGATGGCCGTCGGGGAGGAAGGCCGCAATTTTCTTTCTACATGTAAGATGTTTTTGGAAAGAAATGAACCAATTCTCCTTGCCGCCCGGTATCCTGTCCAGGGGAGTGAGTAGTTACGCCTTTCCTCCTTCGCAATCCGCCGAGGATGCAACGAATGAGGTGGCGAGCGCGGCCACGGCTCGATAGAAGTCCGTCTGCGCATGTTTCGACATCGCCACCGCGAAAGGCCGGACCCAGACGCCGAGATGCTCGTCCAGGAAGCGTCCGCGCAAGTCGAGCGTCGCCGAGAGCGCCGTGTCGTCGCCGTCTCGCCGCGCACGATTTTCGCGAAAAATCAGCAGATAGAGGAATTCGAACTCCGCCGCGATGTGATCCGGAAGTTCGCGGAAGTCGTCCGAGAGATCGAACCCGCCCTCGCGGTACAGCTCCAGGACGGCCATGGTCGAGTCCTGCATCAGCGCGTCTTCATCCGACAACCACACCGAACCGTAGGGCTTGGCGAGGATCTCGCTGGGGCCAAGGAACAGGCGGGTGTAGTCGAGCAGGAGTTCGGCGATCGGCGTCGCCGCAAACGCCTGCGCGATCCGATTTGCGCACGCTGCGAGACCGGGATCGAGCCGGGCGGCCGCGGCCCGCATCGAATCGAACACGCGTTCCTCGGCGAATTCCGGGCCCGGCTGGTAGAAGCACGCTGCCAGCAGCCGGCAGAGATTCTCGCGGGCGGCAGCGATCTCAGGATCGAATTGCGACATGACTTCCTAACCCGGATTATGCGCGAGACTGAGGAATTTTGCGGCGGCTGTGGCGAACAGAGGCCGATTCACGTAACAAATCGGTGTTCGGACGAAATCTCACGCACCCCAGCCCTGCGCCACAACCACCATGACCGACAATACGCTGCTT
>JAVBUK010000085.1:0-6420 GCA_031555345.1 Xanthobacteraceae bacterium
GAAGGTACCGAGGGAGTGTCATTTTTTTTGTCCAAATCCAAGGGCGGCGATCATGTCAAATGGATGGTGCTATCAGGGGGGTGAAACCGCCAAAGGGCCGATGCCTTTTGGCCTTGTTGCGGAAGAGATCCCCGCCAAGCCGCCGCCGGCCAAGCCGCCGCCCGCCCCGGCGGAACCGGACGGCGGCAGCGTGCCGGCGGGACGAGCCGCAATCCGGAAGGGGTTTTGGGAAGATCGCAGGCGAATCGGACCCTCCGGGCTGGGGGGATGCCTTGCCGTCGTCGGTGTCGGGCAAGTCATGGCGGTTCCCGCCACGATAATTTCGATTCTCGAGTACTATTCAGTCGGCGCCATCGCGGATGTGGTTTTTGAGAATATATTTACAATATTCTTGTGCATGCTGACAGACGCCGCTGTCATCACGATCATCAGCATTTCCGTCGTATTACTGCTCAACCGGGCAAAATATTTTCCGAGAATGTTCGTCGCCCAGTTTCCACTGACGGTGATCGCGGAAACGGTCGATGGGGTCGTGCTGTCGGCCGGCGGTGTCGGCCCCGACGATATGGAGTTCGTGATCGGCCGCGTGGCCACCACGATCGTTCTGGCGGCAATTTGTGTGCCGTACATGCTGACGTCAAAACGGGTCGCGAATACGTTTGTGCGGTGACCGGGTGCTTCAGACCGGCCGGCGCTTCCGTCCGGCCGGGCCGGCCGCGTTGGTGGGCGCGGCCCGAAAGCCGCCGCCGATTCTCGTTGCGGCCGCCCGAAAGAATAAATAAACCGTTGATATGAAATATAAATTCTCCATCGCGCCGATGCGCGCTTGGACCGACCGGCATTGCCGGATGTTCCATCGTCTGCTGACCCGGCGGGCGCTGCTCTACACCGAAATGATCACCACCGGTGCGGTGCTGCACGGCGACCGTGCCCGCCTGCTGGCCTACAGTCCGGCCGAGCATCCGGTGGCGCTGCAGCTCGGCGGGTCGGATCCTGCCGCCCTGGCCCAGTGCGCCCGCATCGGCGCCGACCTCGGCTACGACGAGATCAACCTCAATGTCGGGTGTCCGTCGGACCGGGTGCAGGAGGGGCGGTTCGGCGCCTGCCTGATGGCGGAGCCGGCGCTGGTGGGCGACTGCGTCGCCGCCATGAAGGCGGCGGGGGTGCCGGTGACGGTGAAGTGCCGGATCGGCATCGACGATCAGGATCCCGAACCGGCGCTCGACGCCCTGACCCGCCAGGTCGTCGCCGCCGGGGTCGACGCGCTGATCGTGCATGCCCGCAAGGCCTGGCTCCAGGGCCTGTCGCCGCGCGACAACCGCACGGTGCCGCCGCTCGATTACGCCCGGGTCTATCGGCTCAAGCGTGCGTTTCCGGCGCTCTGGATCGTCGTCAACGGCGGCATCACGACGCTCGACGAGGCGCAGGGCCACCTGGCGCAGGTCGATGGCGTGATGCTGGGCCGTGCCGCCTACCAGGAGCCGTGGCGGCTGCTGGCGGTCGACCGCGCGGTGTTCGGCGAAGCGCCGCCGTTCACCACGCCGCACGCCGCGGCGCTGGCGCTGATCCCCTATATCGAGCGCGAGGTCGCGCAGGGCACGCGGCTCGCCGCCATCACCCGCCATCTGCTCGGGCTGTTTCATGCGGTCCCGGGGGCGCGCGCGTTCCGGCGCCATCTCGCCACCGAAGCCGTCAAGCCGGGCGCTGGCGCCGAGGTGTTTGCGGCGGCGCTGGCCCTGGTCGCGACCGACCGGACCGAGGCGGCCTGACCCGGCATCCGGTCGGCGCGGGAGCGGCCGAATCGCGAATCACGGATAGCCGTGCATCACCAGCTTGCCGCCGCGCACTTCCCAGCTCTGCAGGCGGTTGAGGAAGCGCCTGCCGAGCAGGCTGGCCTCGAGCTGGCCGGGTTGGGCGATCAGCGCCGGGACCGCGCGTTCGACCAGGCCGCCGACCGCGACACGATCGAGCGTCACCGCCGCCGCCATGGTGCGGCCGTTGGCGGTCTCGATGGTCACCGTGTACTTGACCATCTCCAGCGGCAGCCCGACCGCGCGGGCGGCGTCGTGGGTGAGCACGACCGAGCTGGCGCCGGTATCGAGCACCATCGACACCTTCGCGTCGTTGACCCGGGTGGCGATCTGGAACTCGCCGCCGCGGCTGCGGGCGAGTTCGACCGTGCGGCCGTGGCCGGCGGCGCGGCCGGGGACCAGTTCGGCCATCACGCGCTCGCCGACGTCGCGCAGTTCGAACCGGAACGTGTAGGCCAGCACCAGCAACAGCGCGACCACCACCCACAACAGCGCGGCTTCGAGCGCCTCGGAGAACCGGCCGCGAAACAGCGTCATCACGGCGCCGCCGATCAGCACCAGAATGGCGATCTTGCCGACCAGCACGGCGAAATCCTCGCCCGAAATGCCGGCGACGCCGCCGTCGGTCTTGCGCGCGAGCAGCACCAGCAGGGTCAGGCCGAGCGCAAGCAGCAGGATCCACAACAGCGACCGACGCAGGCCGAGGCGTTGCATGACGAGTGTCCCGGTTCCGACGTTCGTTTCCGTCTGCAGCCCGCTCGGTACGAACGCCGGAACCGAACGGACACTGGCAACGCTATGATACTGGCGTGGTTCTGGATTTGACGTGCCCATGAGGAGCGCGCCGGAAGCGGGATCGGAACGTCGAATCCGCCACACCAGGGCGCTCCTTCGCGGGCGCGCCGGCGGGGATCATGCCGGCCGTCGCCGCAGCGGTCGCGCGCGGGGCTGGCGACCGCGGTGGTCACGCCGATCATGTGCCGACCCTGAACAGGTTGGAGCGACGGATCTTCCATCGCCTTTCGTCGTTGCTCAGGTTGGCGAGGGGACCGACCATCTGCGGCGGCCCGGGCACCGGTTTGAGCGCGGACATCACCCGCTCCGGCGGCAGGGTGACGATGACCTCGGTGCCTTCGCGCAGCTTGGAGCGCAGCACGAACGTGCCGCCGTGCAGGTCGATCAGCTTCTTGACGATCGGCAGACCGAGCCCGGCGCCCTGTTCGGCCGACTTGATCGCGTTGGTGCCCTGGCCGAACAGGTCGAGGACGATCGGAATCTCCTCCTCGGGGATTCCCGGACCGGTGTCCCTGATGCTGAAATACTGCCCGCCGGCGGCGGTCCAGCCCACCTTGAGGTGGATTTCGCCGCCTTGCGGCGTGAACTTGATCGCGTTGGACAACAGGTTCAGCACCACTTGGCGCACCGCGCGCTCGTCCGCCCACAGCCGCGGCATGCCGGTCTCGAACCGCTCCTGGATGGTGATGCCGCGGTTCTTGGCCCGGAGTTTCAGCAGGTGGTGACAGTCCTCCACCGCCGCCACCAGATCGACCAGTTCTTCGTTGAGCTCGTAGCGGCCCGCCTCGATGCGCGACAGGTCGAGGATCTCGTTGATCAACCCGAGCAGGTGGACGCCCGAATTGTGGATGTCGGCCGAGTAGTCCTTGTAGGTCGGCACCGAGTGCGGCCCGAACAGCTCGTTCTTCATGACTTCGGAAAACCCCAGAATGGCGTTGAGCGGCGTGCGCAGCTCGTGGCTCATCTGGGCGAGGAAGCGCGACTTGGCGATGTTGGCCGCCTCCGCCCGCCGGCGGGCCTCGTCCGACTTGGCCTTCGACTGCTCGAGTTCGCCGAACAGCGCGTCCTTTTCCGCCCGTGCTTCCAGCGTCGCCAGCATCGAGGTGTAGAGGCGGTAGACCAGGAGCGCGAAATAGCATTGGGCGGTGGTCACCATGCCGGCCAGGATGTAGCCCAGCATCGTGCCCTTGGCGACGAAGTTGAGGGCGACCGCAACCGAGACCGGCATGGTCAGCGCCAGCACCGCGACCGGCAGGCTCGACGCCAGCATGCTGGAGACCGCCACCAGCAGCAGCAGGGAGAACAGGTTGAAGACGCCCGAGGTCTCCGACATGTCGTGCGGCTGGATGAGGTTGACCGTCCAGGCCAGGCCCGTGAACAGGTCGAGCAGCACGAAGCGCAGCCGCCAGCGGTGGTTCTGCCGGGTGGTGCCGACCGGTTCGGCGAGGAACCGGCGGCAGGCCAGGAGGGTGACGAGATGGATCGCCAGGACGACGATCGTCCACAGGCAGGCGACAACGGGGTCGGCCCAGAAGCTCGACAGGAAGCCCACCGAGCAGACCAGCATCAGGATGACAAGCGAGCCCGATTGGCGATTGAACGCGAACTGGCGCAGCAGCTCGGTGTCGAACTCCGGCCGGGTGCCGCTGGACGAGGTGAGGCGGTCGCGCGCGTCGCGCACGCGCTGAGCCGCCTGGCGACGGCGCTTCACGGCCGCGGCCTTGGCATTGGTGGTCAGCTCGCGCTGCTTGGCTGCGAGGATGCTCATTACTCGGATACGGATCACGCCACTCGGTGACCCGAGTCTGGCGCATATTCCTTAAGGACAGACTTAAAAGGCCGCTAAAGAGTTGGGTTAACGAAACCTTGCCGCGCAGGTGGCGGATCCTTGGCGGGCGCCCGAAGGTTGCGCCTTGTCGGATCGGTCCGCGCCGGCAACCTTTTCGGGGGTCATTCGTCCCGGGCAGGCGCAGGGGCGCCGCAAGGGGCGCCAGCGGGGGCGCCAGCGGGGGCGCCATGTGCAGGCCTGCGGCATCCGAACCGCAGTCCGCGACATCGCGGGCGACAGCATGCGGACCTCAACCAAAGATCGTAATCATTCATAAAACGCTCAGTGGTAGCATTTCGCGTCAACCAGGGTTGCGTGCGCCGCTTGCCGGCAGTGCCAAACCGGCGCCGGCTTGGCGCTCGATTGCGCCGTAGGGGCCGACGGTATACGACATCGGAGCGGGTTCTGCGGGACTCGTCAAAGCGTCGTGGGACAGGGGCCGACATGACGAGGGGGCTGGTGCGGGTCGTCCTTTGCCTGATCTGGGCCGGGGTGCTGGGGGTGCTCGGCGGCTGGGCCGCGCGGCCGGGGGCGGATGTGTTGCGCCCGGTGGCCGCGACCACCCCGACCGAGTTGGTGCGCGTGCTGGTCGCGACGACGCGCCAGCCGGCGGCGGACGACCCCTATGCGTTCACCGCCAAGCGGGCGCACCACCTGTCCTATGTGGCCTACACGCTGTCGCTGCCGCCGACCCATGTCTTGGGCAACATCGAATGGCCGGCCCAGGCGCCGGGCGATCCCGCGCGCGACATGGTGGTGACGGCGACCCGGCCGCTGGACCGGGCCGCGTTCACCCGGGCTGCCGCGGCCGGATCGGGCGGCGACGTCATGGTGTTCGTGCACGGCTACAACACCAGCCAGCAGGAGGCGGTCTATCGCGTCGGCCAGTTCGCGGCCGATTCCGGCGTGCCGGGCAACGTGGTCGCGTTCACCTGGCCGTCGTTCGCCAAACTCACCGACTATGTCGCCGACCGCGAGAGCACCAACTATTCGCGGGACTACCTGGAGCGCGTGCTGAACGAGCTGGCCGCGACGCCGGGGATCCGCCGCATCAGCGTGGTCGCCCACAGCATGGGGTCGTGGCTGGCGATGGAAACCCTGCGGCAGGCGCGGATGCGGGGCGCGCCGTTCGTCCGCAAGCTCGACCAGTTCGTGCTGCTGTCGCCCGACATCGACGTCGACGTGTTCCGCAGCCAGCTCGACGCGATCGGAACCCTGCCGCACCCGATCACGGTCCTGACGTCGGCGGACGACCGGGCGCTGAAGATATCGCAGGACCTGGGCGGCGGCGTGCCGCGCGTCGGCAACGTGACGATCGACGCGGCGCAGGCCCAGGAGATCGCGCGCCGGTACAACCTGAGCGTGGTCGATCTCAGCCGGGTCGCCGACGACGACCCGCTCCGGCACAACAAGTTCATCAAGCTGCTGCCGGCGCTGCACCAGTCGGTCGGTCAGGAGGCGCGCGCCCGCGAGCTGCATCTGATCCAGCGCGCCGGCGTGTTCTTCGCCGACACCGCCGGCAGGATCCTGGCGCCGGACCGCTGAGGGGCGGGCGGGTCGAGCCCCGCGCGAAACCCACCCGCGGGTTTCGGCATTACCAGGGCACGACACCATGGCGGTCGATGAACGTGCCCGTCGGGCCGTCCGGCGGAAGCGTCGCCAGATGCACGATAGCGTCCGTGCCCTCCGTGACGGTCTGCTGTCCCTGGTGCGCGTTGAGGTCGGTCGCGGTGCCGCCGGGATCGGCCGCATTGATGCGCATGCGAGGCAGGGCGCGGGCGTATTGCACGGTCAGCATGGTCAGCGCGCTCTTGGAAGCGCAGTAGAGAGGCGCCAGCACCCGCGATTCCGGCCGGTTGGAATCGTGGACGGCCGCGAACGATCCCAGGCCGCTGGAAACGTTGACGACGACCGGGTTCGCCGACTTTTCCAGGAGCGGGATGAACGCGTTCATGACGCGCACGGCTCCTGCCACGTTGGTGGCGA
>JAVBUK010000411.1:0-7784 GCA_031555345.1 Xanthobacteraceae bacterium
ATATGGACGATCGATATTTTGGGAATCGCAACCGAATTCCGGACAGAGCGCAGCTGTCAACCACGGGTTTTCACGAAGCGCGGGAAACATGGTTGTGTGCCTGGGCGCCGACGATCGTTTGCATCCACGCGCCATCGAAAGACTTTCCGAACGCCTGCGTGCGTCTCAAACGGCCTGCGTAGCCTATCCGGATTTCCGTCTGATCGATGAGCGCGGTCAAACTGTTCGACACATATCGGCTCCGACCTATGATCAACGTCGTCTGATCGCGAATTTCCAATGTTTGCCCGGCCCAGGTGCGCTCATTTGCCGCGACGCCTGGGAGCGATGTGGTGGATGGTCTTGTCGATTTCGGCAAATCCCGGACTTGGACTTTTTCTTCCGCCTGTCCTTGGTTGGTCCCTTTCTTCGAGTATCGGAATGTCTTGCCGATTTTCGCGTTCATTCCGGATCCACCACGTACAGGCCAAGCACCGCCGAAATGGCAGCCGAGCCGACAGATCTCGTGAACCGCTTCTTCGCCCGAACGAATTTGCCGATCGAAGTGCGCAAATGGGAGCGGGAGTCGCGAGGCCATGCTTTGGCGCTATCCGCCTTTCTGTACAGCTCGGCTGGCCACGGGTCCGATGCCCTGGCCGGCCTGACCCGGGCGGTGTTGACCAACCCCATGGGTTTGCTTTCTCGCGTATTTCTCGTTCATCTGTTTCGTTCACTGGCCAACATCAGGCGTCATTTGTTCAGAACATGATGCCATTCGTCGATCTCGGCGTGCCGCACCGTCACATCCACCGCCGGTGCCGCCGCCTGAAGGTCCGAACACCTCGGCCGCGCTTCCCTCGCGTTGCGCCTTCCAGGTCTGGATACGATCAGGGTGGACGTCGAATTGCCCGACCGACGGCGCCAACACCCGATGGCCCTTGATCGCCGCCAGCGCCACCTCCGCCTTGAAAGCCGTCGCGTGGTTCCGGTGCGGTCGTCTGCTCGTGGTCTCTCCTGATTCGCAGGCCAAATCCGCCCGCTGTCAGGCAGAAATTCCATTTATTGCTCTGCGCAGATTTCCGGGACCGGCTCTGAGACGACTGATTGACACCGGCCAAGCATTCGCTAGTGCATAGGCCTTGAATATGCGGAAGGGCTCGAGGACGCAATGGCCGACAAAGTCGCTCTCATCACCGGCGCCACGGGTCAGGACGGCGCCTATCTGGCGGAACTGCTGCTCGCCAAGGGCTATAGGGTCCACGGAATCAAGCGGCGCTCGTCCTCCTTCAATACCGAACGGGTCGATCACCTCTACCAGGACCCGCACGACACCGACGTCCGGCTGGCCCTTCATTACGGCGACATGACCGACGCCACCAATCTGATCCGCATCATCCAGCAGACCCAGCCGACCGAAATCTACAATCTGGCGGCCCAGAGCCACGTCCAGGTGAGTTTCGAGACCCCCGAATACACCGCCAATGCCGATGCGCTCGGCCCGCTGCGACTGCTGGAGGCGATTCGCATCCTCGGCCTGAGCGGGCGGACGCGGTTCTATCAGGCGTCGACCTCCGAGCTTTACGGCCGGGTGCAGGAGGTGCCGCAGCGCGAGACCACGCCGTTCTATCCGCGCTCGCCTTATGGGGCGGCCAAGCTGTACGGGTACTGGATTACGGTAAACTACCGCGAGGCCTACGGTTTTCACGCCTCGAACGGCATTCTGTTCAACCACGAAGGTCCGACCCGCGGCGAAACCTTCGTCACCCGCAAGATCACCCGCGCGGTGGCGGCGATCGAGCTTGGGCTGCAGGGCAAACTCTATCTCGGCAATCTCGATGCCGAGCGCGACTGGGGCCATGCGCACGACTATGTCGAGGGCATGTGGCGGATCCTGCAGCAGGACCAGCCGGACGACTATGTCCTGGCGACCGGCGAGAAGCATTCGGTCCGCGAGTTTGCCGCCAAGGCGTTTGCCCTGGTGGGACGGCCGATCGAATGGCGCGGCAAGGGCGCGCAGGAGCAGGGCATTGATGCGCGCTCAGGCCAGGTGTTGATCGAGGTGGATCCAGCCTATTACCGCCCGACGGAGGTCGATCTCCTGCTGGGAGATCCTTCCAAGGCCCGGCAGCGACTGGGATGGCACCACAAGACCACTTTCGAGGAGCTGGTGAAGGAAATGGTCGAGGCGGACCTCCGGCAGGTACGCCACGAGCAGGCGCGTCGGAACCGGAAGGACTGACCGGGAGGTCGTATGGTAACAAGCACCATGGCGGGCGGGGCCGAGAGGGAACGTTTCGAGCTCGTCGGGCGACGGATCTATGTGGCGGGGCACCGCGGGATGGTCGGCCGTGCGCTGGTGCGGCGGCTGGCGGCGGAATCCTGCACGGTTCTCACTGCGGAGCGCCAGGAGCTCGATCTGTTGCGGGCCGAACCAACCGAGCGCTGGATCGCGGCACAGCGCCCGGACGCCGTCATCGTGGCGGCGGCGCGGGTGGGCGGCATCGCCTACAACAACGCCTATCCGGTCGATTTCCTCGCCGACAATCTCGCCATCGCGCTCAACGTCATCCGCGCATCGCACGAGGTCGGGGTGCAAAAACTCCTGTTCCTCGGCTCGTCCTGCATCTATCCGCGGCTGGCGCCCCAGCCCATCCGCGAGGAGGATCTGCTCACCGGCCCGCTCGAGCCGACCAACGAGTGGTATGCGATCGCCAAGATCGCCGGCATCAAGCTGGTGCAGGCCTATCGGCGGCAATATGGTGCCGATTTCATCTCGGCCATGCCGACCAATCTGTACGGTCCCGGCGACAACTATCACCCCGAGCACAGCCACGTGCCGGCAGCGCTGATTCGTCGTTTTCACGAAGCCAAGCTCGCCGACGCCCCCGCCGTGACGGTGTGGGGAACCGGCCAGCCCCGCCGCGAGTTCCTCGCGGTCGACGACCTCGCCGATGCCTGCGTGTTCCTGCTGAAAAACTATTCGGGCGATGATTTCGTCAATATCGGCACCGGTGAGGACGTGACAATTGCCGCGTTCGCCGGCCTGGTCGCGGAGGTCGTCGGCTATCGCGGCGAGATCGTGTTCGACACTGCGCGCCCCGACGGCACGCCGCGCAAACTGCTCGACGTGACCAAGCTCGACCGGCTCGGCTGGCGTGCCCGAATCGGGCTGCGGGAAGGCTGGGCGGCGGCCTACGCCGACTATCTGGCCGGCGGCGGACGGCTGGGTTAGGCGGGGGAGGGCTTGGGTGCCGGGTGTGCCCTGCCTCGATACCCGCAGACGTCCCCCTCTGGACAGGCGGACGGTTTTGATCCTTGGTGGCGCCGACCGGTTTCTCGTTCCACCTCCCGCACAGGAGACCCCCATGGCCCCACGTCTTGCCGACCTCGAGATCAAGCTGTTCACCGACGGCGCCGAAAAGGCGCAGATCGTCGAGATGGCGAAGCAGCCGTGGATCAGCGGTTTCACCACCAACCCGTCGCTGCTGAAAAAGGCCGGCGTGACCGATTACGAGGCCTATGCGCGCGAGGTCGTCGCGGCGGTGCCGGACCGGCCCATTTCGTTCGAGGTCATTTCCGACGACATCCCCGAAATGATCGCCCAGGCGCGGCTGATCGCCGCCTGGGGCCCCAACGTCTTCGTCAAGTTGCCGGTCACGACCACGCGCGGCGAACCATTGTACGACGCCGTGCGCGGGCTGTCCCGCGATGGCATCAACGTCAATTTCACGGCGATCTTCGCCGCCGACCAGGTCAAGCAGGCGGTGGCGGCGCTCGCCGGCGGTGCGCCGGCCTGTGTGTCGGTGTTCGCCGGCCGATTGGCCGATTTCGGCATAGACTACCGTCCGCTGATGCTGGACGCGGTTGCGCAGGCGCGTGCCACCAAGAATATCGAGATCATCTGGGCCTCGACCCGCGAGGTGTTCAACGTGGTCGAGGCGGACGCGATGGGCTGTCACATCATCACGGCCCCCGCCGATATCCTCAAGAAGCTCGCCGCGATCGGCACCAAGACCGGCGCCGAGCTTTCGCTTGAGGGCGTGAAGGCGTTCCGCGCGGACGCGCTCGCCGCCGGCTTGACGCTGCCGATTTGAGCCTGCCGGACGGGCAGCGCGCGGGCGGCCGGGGTCGGCGCGCACGAGTCTGCCGTCAGCGGATGGAGCGACGGATCCGGGTGGTCCGTCGCCTGTCGGCGTATGCGATTGGCCCGGTGGCGACGCTGTAACTCGCTGATGCAATTCGTGTTTGACATCATGCGCTTTGCGGTCGCCAGCCCCGGCCAGCCATGTTAGGTCACGGGCGATCAATCAATTGGGGGATGCGGAGCATATGGGCCAGTCCGCTCGAGTCGCGGGGGCCACGCCCTTGCGTGTCGGTGTCGTCGGCGTCGGGGTGATGGGGTGCAACCACGCACGCGTGTTGTCGGAAATGCCGGGTGTGCAGCTGGTCGGGGTCGCCGATCCCGATCGCAAGCAGGCCGAGTTCGTCGGCCGTGCGCTCGACTGTCCGACGGTCGCCGAGGTGGGGCAACTGCTCGACCTGGGCGTCGAAGCCGTCACCATCGCCGCGCCGACCCATCTGCATCGCGACATGGCGCTGGCTTGCGTCGCGCGCGGCGCTCATGTTCTGGTTGAAAAGCCGATCGGATCCACGGTCGAGGAGGGGCGCGACATCATCGCCGCCGCACGCCGTGCCGGCGTCGCCTTGATGGTGGGCCATGTGGAACGGTTCAATCCGGCGGTCCAGGCGATCAAGGACGCGGTGCGCGACGAGGACATCCTGTCGATCGCGATCACCAGGGTGGGGCCGTTTCCGCCGCGCATGTCGAATGTCGGCGTGGTCACCGATCTGGCGGTGCATGATATCGACCTGATCAGCTGGTTCACCGGTTCGGAGATCGTCGAAGTTCAGCCGCAGCTCTCCAGCGTGAAGGCCGAACGCGAGGACATCGCGCTGTTGCAGTTTCGTACCGCCTCGGGGGTGCTCGCCCACATCAACACCAACTGGCTCACCCCGTTCAAGGCGCGCACGGTGCATATCGCCACCAAGCGCAAATACATCACCGGCGATCTGCTCACCCGCCAGGTGACCGAGTGCTTCGGGTTCCAGCCGGACGGCAGTTATTCCATGCGCCATCTGTCGGTGGGGCATGCCGAGCCGCTGCGCGCCGAACTCGCGGCCTTCGTCAACTGCGTGCGCAACGGCACGCGGCCCCCGGTCACCGGCGAGGAGGGCGTCGCGAGCCTGGAGATCGCCACGCGCTGCCTGAACGACCGGCTGCGCCTCGCCGCCGAATAGCTCAAACCCCACGTCGCTTCGCCGCCGACGGACAACTGATCGAAAAATGTCATGACCCAGCAAACAGCTGTTGAACCACAACCGATTCCCTTCGTCGACGTGACGACGCAGCGCCGCCGCCTCGGCAGCCGGATCGACGAGGCCATGCGCCGCGTCGCCGACCATTGCCAGTTCATCCTCGGACCCGAGGTGCGGCAACTCGAGGCCGATCTTGCCGCCTTCTGCGGCGCCCGTCATGTGGTGAGCTGCGCGAGCGGCACTGACGCGTTGCTGCTGGTCTTGATGGCGCGCGAGATCGGTCCGGGCGATGCGGTGATCTGTCCGTCGTTCACCTTCTGCGCCACTGCCGAGGTGGTGGCGCTCCTCGGCGCCACGCCGGTGTTCGCCGACGTCGACGCGGCGACGTTCAACTTGGACATCGGCAGCCTGGAGCGGGCGATCGCGACCGCCAGGCGCAACGGATTGAAGCCCAAGGCGGTGATCCCGGTCGACCTGTTCGGCCTGCCGGCCGATCACGATGCCATCGCGCGGCTGGCGGCGGCGGAGAACCTGTTCGTGCTCGACGATGCGGCGCAATCGTTCGGGGCGACCTGCGGGGGCCGCAAGCTCGGCACCTTCGGGCTTGCGACCGCGACCAGCTTCTTCCCGGCCAAACCGCTCGGATGCTATGGCGACGGCGGCGCGGTGTTCACCGACGACGGCGATCTGGCCGAGCGCCTGGTCAGCCTGCGCGTGCACGGCCACAGCAAATCGGACAAGTACGACAATGTCCGCATCGGCATCACCGGGCGCCTCGACACCCTTCAGGCGGCGATCCTGATCGAGAAGCTGAAGATTTTTCCCGACGAGATCATCGCCCGCAACGCGGCGGCGCAACGCTACAACGCCGGGCTCGGCGACGTGGTCGTCGTGCCGCGCGTGCCCGACGGTTTCACGTCGGTGTGGGCGCAGTACACCATCCGCCTCCGGCCGGGTGAGCGCGACAAGCTCGCGGCAGCCCTCAAGGTCCAGGGCATCCCGACCGCCGTCTACTATCCCAAGCCGCTGCACCGCCAGGGCGCCTACCAGAATTTTCCAGTTGTCGACGGCGGGTTGCCGGTATCGGACCAACTGGCGGCCGAGGTCATCAGCCTGCCGATGCACGCCTACCTCGACCAGCCGACGCAGTCCCGCATCATCGCCGCGGTGCGCGAGGCGCTGGGCCGCTGAGGGCCGGCCGTCCTCGTCCTGGGGCGGTCTCCGGCCGACCCGTCGGTCGAGCCGGCCGGACTTCGGTCATCTGCCCGGCCCGATCTCGGCGCTCGTGCCAAACCGCCATCCGCCGGGCACGAAGATCATGCGGATGCCCTCTCCCGGCCGACGGCAGGAAGGAGTAGAAGCCAGCCGGGTGGTCGTACTTCCTTTCTCGTCCGGCGCTGAGCAGTACGGGTCCGATGCTATCGAGAATCCTCACGGTCGGCGGTTTCACGCTCGCCTCGCGCGTCACTGGATTCCTCCGTGACATCATGCTGGCGGCGTTCCTCGGTGCCGGCCCGGTGGCCGACGCCTTTTTCGTCGCCCTGCGGCTGCCCAATCACTTCCGCGCCATCTTTGCCGAGGGCGCGTTCAACGCCGCGTTCGTGCCCGCCTACGCGCGGATCCGTGGCCTGGGCGGTGCCGAACCGGCCGCCTTGTTCGCCGACCGCATCTTCACCCTGCTGTTCGCCGTCGAGGCGGTTCTGCTGGCGATCGCGCTCGTGTTCATGCCCTGGGTGATTGATCTGCTCGCGCCGGGGTTCGCCCGCGACCCGGGCCGCTTCGCCCTCGCGGTCGAACTCACGCGGATCACCTTTCCGTACCTGCTGCTGGTCAGCCTGGTCACGCTCTACGGCGGCATCCTCAATTCGCTGCAACGATTCGCCGCGGCCGCCGCCGCGCCCATCCTGCTCAACCTGTCGATGATGGCGACACTGGCGCTGGTGACCTGGTTTCCCGGCGCCGGGCATGCGGCGGCCTGGGGCGTGCTGATCGCCGGCGTGCTGGAGGCGGCACTGGTCGCCGGCGATGCCCGCCGGCACGGTGTGCTGCCGGCGTTCCGGCGGGTGCTGTTCGACGCCGAGGTGAAGCGGTTCTTCAAGGCGCTCGGGCCGGCGACGCTCGGCTCGGGCGGCACGCAGGTGGCACTGTTCGCCGACACCATGATCGCGAGCTTTCTTGCCGCCGGCGCCATTTCGGCTTTGTACTACGCCGACCGTCTCAACCAGCTGCCGATCGGCGTGATCGGGATCGCCGCCGGCACGGTGCTGCTGCCGGAAATGTCGCGGCGGATCGCCGGCGGGGACGAGGTCGGCGCCCGCCATTCACAGAACCGGGTGATCGAACTGACGCTGCTGTTGTCGGTGCCCTGCCTGGTCGCGTTCCTGATGGTGCCGGACCTGCTGGTGCGTGCGCTGTTCGCCCGCGGTGCGTTCACGGCGGCCGACGCGGCCGCGGCCGGCGCGACGCTGTCCGCCTACGCCGTCGGGCTG
>JAVBUK010000290.1:0-4643 GCA_031555345.1 Xanthobacteraceae bacterium
CGCTCGTCCGACCACCGTGCGACGCGGGTCGGCCTCCAGCTCAACCGGATAGGCCGCCCCGCCCAGCTGGTGGCCACCCCCGCCCTCCCCGGCCTGCTGACCCACGTCAAGCATTTGGTCCGCGTGGTCGAAGACAGGTAACGGCGATCGCCGCGCCGGGCGCGGCCGGTCGAAACGACAGATGAGGAGCGCGCGATGAAGCTCAATGAAATCGCCGACAAGCCGGGAGCGCGCAAGAAGCGCATGCGCGTCGGCCGCGGCATCGGCTCGGGCATGGGCAAGACCGGCGGACGCGGCGGCAAGGGACAGACCGCCCGCTCGGGCGTGCGCATCAAGGGGTTCGAGGGCGGCCAGATGCCGCTGCATCGGCGGTTGCCGAAGCGCGGCTTCAACAACATCTTCGCCCTCAGCCTGAACGAGGTGAACATCGGGCGGATCCAGACGGCGATCGACGCCGGCAAGCTGGCGACCGACCGCGAGGTCGACGTGACCGCGCTGGTGGCCGCCGGGGTGCTGCGGCGGCCCAAGGACGGTGTGCGGCTGTTGGGATCGGGCGAGATCAAGGCGAAGGTCGCCTTCGTGGTCTACGGCGCCTCGAAGTCGGCGGTCGCGGCGGTCGAGAAGGCGGGAGGAACGGTCAAGATTCTCGCACCGGCCGACGGGGGCGAGAAGGCCGCCTGATCCCCATATAAGGCGCAACAACAAGCGCGCGGGGGCGCGAAGCGGAGCCTCAGGTTATGGTATCAGCAGCGGAACAGTTGGCGTCCAACCTCAATTTCTCGGCCTTCGCCAAGGCAGAGGAGCTCAAGAAGCGCCTCTGGTTCACGCTCGGCGCGCTGCTGGTCTACCGGCTCGGCACCTACATTCCGCTGCCGGGCATCGACCCGGCCCAATGGGACCAGATCTTCCGCACCCAATCGGGCGGAATCCTCGGCATGTTCAACATGTTCGCGGGCGGCGGCATCCACCGGATGGCGATCTTCGCCCTCAACATCATGCCGTACATCTCGGCGTCGATCATCATTCAGTTGATGACGACGGTGATGCCGACCCTCGAGCAGCTCAAGAAGGAGGGCGAGGCCGGCCGCAAGAAGATGAACCAGATGACCCGCTACCTCACGGTAGTGTTGGCGACATTCCAGGCCTACGGCATCGCGATGGGGCTGGAAGGGGCGGGTCAGGTGGTCGCGGATCCGGGGTACTTCTTCCGCATCTCCACCGTCATCACGCTCACCGGCGGCACCATGTTCCTGATGTGGCTGGGCGAGCAGATGACCTCGCGGGGTATCGGCAACGGCATTTCGCTCATCATCCTGGCGGGCATCGTCGCCGAACTGCCGTCGGCCATCTACGGCACGCTGGAACTCGGGCGGCAGGGCGCATTGTCGACCGGCCTGATCCTGGCCGTGATGGTGATGGTGGTGCTGGTCATCATGTTCATCGTGTTCATGGAGCGGGCGCAGCGCCGGCTTCTGATCCAGTATCCCAAGCGTCAGGTCGGCAACCGCATGTTCGAGGGCCAGTCCTCGCACCTGCCGCTCAAGCTCAACACCTCGGGCGTCATTCCGCCGATTTTCGCCTCCTCGCTGCTGCTGCTGCCGACAACGGTCGCCAACTTCAACGCCGGCAAGGGGCCGGAGTGGCTCACCACCATCACCACCGAACTCAGTCACGGCCGGCCGCTGTTCCTGGTCTGCTACATCGGGCTGATCGTGTTCTTCACGTTCTTCTACACCGCGGTGGTGTTCAACCCGACCGAGACCGCGGACAACCTGAAGAAGCACGGCGGCTTCATTCCCGGCATCCGCCCGGGCGAGCGGACCGCCGAGTACATCGACTACGTGCTGTCGCGCATCACCGTGGTGGGGGCGGCCTACCTGGCGATCGTCTGCATGATCCCGGAAATCCTGATTTCCTACGCCGCCGTGCCGTTCTACTTCGGCGGCACTTCGCTTTTGATCGTCGTCAGCGTCACCATGGACACGGTTGCGCAGGTGCAGGGCTATCTGCTCGCCCACCAGTACGAGGGCCTGATCAAGCGTCAGAAGCTCAGAGGGGCCCGCCGGAGATGAGCTTGGAGCTGGGGCGGCGCACGGCCGGAGAGCCGGGCGCGCTCCTCGTCTGCCGACCGGGTTCGTCGGCGCCGCGGGTCGGCGGGCGACCGGCCGAGCCGAATGCCATGCCGGGTTGTGACGCCCGGGCGTGGAGCGACGGTGCAACGCGCGTTGGACGGGGGGATTGTCGATGAGATTGATCCTGTTGGGACCGCCGGGAGCCGGCAAGGGAACCCAGGCGCAGCGTCTGGTCGAGAAGTACGGGATCGTGCAGCTGTCGACCGGCGACATGCTGCGGGCGGCGGTCCGGGCCGAGACGCCGACCGGGCTGAAGGCCAAGGACATCATGGCGCGGGGCGATCTGGTGCCCGACGACGTGGTGGTGGGGATCATCGCCGAGCGGCTCGATCAGCCCGACGTCAAGAATGGTTTCATCCTCGACGGCTTTCCCCGCACGGTGCCCCAGGCGGAAGCGCTCGGCTGCCTGCTGGGCGAGCGGGGGCTGCCGCTCGATGCCGTGGTCGAACTGAAGGTCGACGAAGGCATTTTGCTGCAGCGGGTCGAGAAGCGGGTGGCGGAAATGACCGCGCGCGGCGAGGCCGTGCGGCCGGACGACAACGCCGAGGCCCTGCGGCAGCGGCTGGAGTCCTACCGGACCCTGACCGCGCCGCTGACGGATTTTTATGCCCGGGCCGGGGTGCTCCGGGGCGTCGACGGCATGGCGGCGATCGAAGACGTGACGGCGGCGATCGACCGCGTGCTGACCAGCCGCCCGGCGAGCGAGGCCGGGGCGCCGCAAGCAGCCGGCGTCGCGCCGCCGAATCAAGCGGCGGCGGCGCCCGAATCGGTCGCCGATGCGGAGACCGGGCCGGCGGCCCCAGCCGGGGTCGACAAGATCCCGTCCGCGGAGCAGCCGGCATCGCCGCGCAAGGACCGGCAGGTCCAGGCGACCGCCAAGTCGGCCGGGCGCAAGGCCGCGGTGGCTGGCGGCAAGCGGGCGGCGGCCGGCGCCGCCAAGAATACTGCAAACAAAAACAAGAGCGTAGCCAAGAAGGCCAAAGCCAAAGCCGGATCCAGCGCCCAGTCCACCGGGTCCAAGCGCGTCAAGGTATCCAAGGCCAAGGTGTCCAAGGCCAAGGTGTCCAAGGCCAAAACATCCAGGCAGGCGGCTTCCAAGCGCGCGAAGGCGCCCAAAGCCAAGGTGTCCAAAGTCAAGGCACCCAAGGCCAAGGTGTCCAAAGGGAAGGTATCGAAGGCCGGGGTGCGCAAGCCGACAAAGGCGACATCTCGCACCGGGGTGGCAGCGCGCCGTCCGGTCCCGGTCGGCAAGGCCAAAGTGGCTCGAAAAGTGAAGAAAATCAGGCGGAGAGGTTGACGAGTTCAGGTTGAGTCCGTAAATACCCGGCACCCAGATGGAGACAGTCCTTGACGGCGCCGGGCCCCAGATCCAGGGGAGGGCGTCGTGTTTGCGCCTATGCTCTCCCAAAAGATTGAAATTGTTCAGGAATCCGCCGGCACTGGCCGGCAACAGGAGAAGCGGCCGTGGCCCGTATCGCTGGCGTGAACATCCCGACCAACAAGCGCGTGCTGATCGCGCTGCAATACATTCATGGCATCGGGGCGCAAAAGGCCCACGAGATCATGGAAAAAGTTTCCATCCCGGCGGAGCGGCGGGTGTCGCAGCTGTCCGACCAGGAGGTGCTCCAGATCCGCGAAGTGATCGACCGCGACTACGTCGTCGAGGGTGATCTGCGGCGCGAAACCTCGATCAACGTCAAACGCCTGATGGACCTCGGCTGCTATCGCGGGCTGCGCCACCGCCGCGGCCTGCCGGTCCGCGGGCAGCGCACCCACACCAATGCACGGACCCGCAAGGGGCCGTCGAAGCCGATCGCCGGCAAGAAGAAGTGAGCCGGTTCACGTCATCGAACTTGAGGCTCGGACGAGCCGCGAAGGGACACTAGGTAATGGGCAAGGAAGCCACCCGCGTCCGCCGCCGCGAACGCAAGAACATCGCGTCCGGCGTGGCGCACGTGAACGCCTCGTTCAACAACACCATGATCACCATCACCGACGCGCAGGGCAATGCGATCGCCTGGTCGTCGGCCGGGACCATGGGGTTCAAGGGGTCGCGCAAGTCGACCCCCTATGCGGCGCAGGTGGCCGCCGAGGATGCCGCCAAGAAGGCGCAGGAACACGGCATGCGGACCCTCGAGGTCGAGGTGGCGGGCCCGGGATCGGGTCGCGAATCCGCGCTGCGTTCGCTTCAGTCGGCTGGCTTCACCATCACCTCGATCCGCGACGTGACGCCCATCCCGCACAACGGCTGCCGTCCGCGCAAGCGCCGGCGGGTCTGAGACGGCGTTTTCATCCGGCGGGCGGCCCGGCCGCCCGTCGCCGCCGAATCTTCCCACGGGGCGGAGTGGGATGTGCGGCCTCAAAGGCTGCGCCGCTCAACGCGATGGGTGATGAAGTGACGATCCAGAAGAATTGGCAGGAACTGATCAGGCCAAACAAGCTGCAAGTGACCCCCGGGGCCGATCCCAGGCGCGTGGCGACGATGGTCGCCGAGCCGCTCGAGCGGGGCTT
>JAVBUK010000128.1:0-3163 GCA_031555345.1 Xanthobacteraceae bacterium
GGTGGCGAGGCTCTCTTCGGCGTTGACCGACAGCGGCGGCTTGTCGCCATGGCATGCGTTGCAGTTCAGCTTGGAATTCAGCACATGTACTTCGGCCAGATCCGGCGGAGCTGACGGCTTCGGCAGCGCCTGCCCGAATGCGCCGGACAGGCCGACCACGCCGAGCAGCGCGACGGCCACTATCATTTTCTGTAGCATGATCTGCATCCCTGATTGCGCGCAGCCGAACAAGATCGTCCGGCACGGATCCGACAGGTTGCCCCGAGATGTTGGGAAACGCCTCGCTGCGGGGGAGCGCCCGCAGTGCGACCTTGTCGTCACTTATGACACGTCGTCACTCACGAGTTGCCGGTCGTGTTGGCTTGTTTGGTGATGTGCTTCGGGTTCCGACCGCAACCACGCCAGTGTCCCGGTTCCGACGCTCGTATCCGTCTGCAGCCCGCTCCGGACCAACGTCGGACCCAGGACACTGGCAACTCCAAGATGCCAGTTTGGTTTCGGATTTGGCGTTCCGACGAAGCGCATCGCCGCAAGAGCGTACGGAACGTCAAATCCACCACACTGGACACGGTGAATATCCGCACTCACGGACATCGCCGCCGAACGCCGTCGTACCCGACATACGTGCCGGTACGCGGATTGTACGACCTGAAGCGCTGCATGCAGTAGGCAACGCTGTTGCGGTAGCTGCCATAGGTGTAGCCGTAAGGATAATACCCGTAGTAGGGTTGCGAAGCCGCAATGCCGGCGCCGATCAGCGAGCCGGCCAGGAGTCCTGCGCCGACGCCCCAATAGGGCCCGCCGCCCCAATAGGGGCCTCCCCAGCCGCGTCGATAGCCATACCAGCCGCCCCGCCCGGCCCATCCGTAGCCGCGCCAAGCCCCACCTCGCCAAGCCCCGCCTCGCCAAGCCCCGCCGCGCCAGCCACCCTGGAAAGCCCCACCCCGCCAACCACCCCCGCGGAAGGCACCACCGCGAAAACCGCCGCCCCGGAAGGCGGCGCCCCGCCCACCGCGGAACTGAGCATCCGCGACCTGGTCGGCAACGCCGCCGGCGAGCAGCGCGCCCTGCGGTCTGGCGACCTGCGCATCAGCCGATGTTGTAAGGACAAACAATGAGCCGCTGGCTGCAATGACCGCGGTAGCCGCCACAAGTGTGCGCATGACGTGTCCTTTGCTGCGAAATGTCGTGCCACTCCACTGGATGGAGCGCCATATATCCGTAACCGAAACGCCGTTTTTACGGCATGGTTCGCAGTCAAATCGTCGCACCGTTCAGCGTGGCATGGACGCGCGGCCGTGAGGTGAAGCTGTCCGGACCGCCGCGGGCGGCGAGCGGGTCGTCAATGGGCGCGACCGGGTGAAAACGTCCGCCGGGCGTCATGGCCTTGCCGGGACGGGGCGATTGTGCCAGCCGCGATGAAGCAATCCGCTGGCGGAGGCCGGGAATCGGCCCACATGCCATCCGGTCGACCCGCTGGTGATCGACGGGCGGGAAATTCGCTCGACCACCCGAAGGACTCGGCGCAATCCGACCGGTCCGAGCAACGGGCCGGTCGGATTCGGCATCATCGATCCGCTCTCCTGCTCAGTCGAACTTCGCCTGAGCCGTGCTTCCAGACGGGACGGTGAGCTGCACCGCCCCCTTGGGCGCCTGCGGAAGGACCGCGGGCGACGTGCCGGTCATCCGGTTGTCGCCCGCGGGCACGAGCGGAATGCGTTCCGCCCTGCCGTCGATGACGAAGATGGCCGTTCCCTTGAACCCGTCGGTGCGGACGGCCTTGTCGCCATGATCGCGAACGAAAACCTGCAGGGTCTTCCCCTGTGGCACCACTTCCACGTGGAAGCTACCGGCGTTTGCTTGTGGTCCGCCGTTGACCCCGACCTTCGGCGCATGGGCCGACGCGACCGATGTCGTGGCTGCGACCGCCGCGACGACGAGCGCGGCGGCGGTCAGGTGCTTGCAGCAGGAATTCATGAACTCATTTCTCCCGTTGTTCAGAAGGATTCCCGGAGACCCGTGGTGGCTCCGGCCCCACCCTGCTCCGGCGCGGTGTGAAGCCGGTGAAGCGGCTTCCGGCCGAACCGAAGGAACAGCAACGGCGTCAGGACGGCGTCGAGCAGCGTGGCGCTGATCAGGCCGCCGAAAATCGTCACCGCCACTGGATGAAGGATCTCCTTGCCGGGAGATCCGGCGCCGATCAGCAGCGGCAGCAGCGCCAGACCGGCCGAGAGCGCGGTCATCAACACCGGCGTCATCCGGTCGAGACTGCCGCGGACGACCAGCCTCCGGCCGAACCGCACGTCCGACTGGAGCGCCAGGTTGAGGTAGTGGCTGATCTTGAGGATACCGTTGCGCGCCGCGATGCCGGCCAGCGTGATGAACCCGATCATCGAGGCGACGGACAGCGGCTGGCCGGCAAGCCACAGCGCCGCCACCGAGCCGATCAGGGCGAGTGGAATGTTGCCCATGATGATGAGCGCCAACGTCGCCGACCGATACCGGCTGTAGAGGATCGCGAAGATCATGCCGAGCGACAGGACCGACAGGCCGGCGATCGTGCGCGCCGCTTCCTCCTGCGCCTGGAATGTGCCTTCGAGCTGGACGAAGAGCCCTTCGGGGAGCTTGGTCGCGCCGATCTCCCGGCGAATGGCGGCGACGATCCCCGCCATGTCGCTCCGGCCGTCGGTATTGGCGAGCACCACGACGCGGCGCCGGCCGTTCTCGCGCAGAATCTGGTTCGGACCGTCGGTCTCCCGGATGTCGGCGAGCTGCCGCGCGGGGATCCACCCGACCGGGGTTTCAACGAGAAACTCGCCCAGATTCCGGGTCGTCCGCAAGTGTTCCGGCAGACGCATCGTCACGTCGAAGCGGCGGTAGCCGTCGACGACGCGGGACACGACCCGTCCATTCGACAGCCGGCTGATCTGGTCGATCACCGCAGCGGGCGGCACGCCGTAGAGGGCGGCACGCCGGTAGTCGACGCGGATCTCGAGTTGCGGAATCCGCACCTGTTTCTCGACCTGCAGATCGACCAGCCCGGGAATGTCCGCCAGGCGGCGGCGAAACCGCTCGGCGGCCGTCCTCAACGTGTCCAGGTCGTCTCCGAACACTTTCACGGCGATTTGCGCCCGCACCCCCGACAGCATGTGATCCAGCCGAT
>JAVBUK010000086.1:0-7549 GCA_031555345.1 Xanthobacteraceae bacterium
TTCAGGCGGGCGCTTTCGGAGGCGAGCGATTGCGCCGACGACAGCACCTGGGCCGACGCGGAGCCGGTCTCGCTCGCCCGCTGGTTGACGTCGGTGATGTTGGCGGCGACCTCGGTGGTGTCCTTGGCGGCTTCGGCGACATTGCGGGCGATTTCCTGGGTCGCCGCGCCCTGCTCCTCGACCGCCGCCGCGATGGTCGCGGAAATGTCCGATATGCGATCGATGGTGCTGCCGATCTCCTTGATCGCCAGGACCGATTCCTGCGTCGCCGCCTGCATGCCGGCAATCTGGCTGCCGATCTCGCCGGTCGCCTTGGCGGTCTGGCCGGCCAGCGCCTTGACCTCCTGGGCCACCACCGCGAAGCCCTTGCCGGCCTCGCCGGCGCGCGCCGCCTCGATGGTGGCGTTGAGCGCCAGCAGGTTGGTCTGTTCGGCGATCGCGGTGATCAGCTTGACCACGTCGCCGATCCGGTTCGCGGCCTGCGACAGCGCGGTGATGCGGGCGTTGGTCGTCTGCGCCTGTTCGACCGCCTGGCCGGCGATCACGCTCGAATCCTGCACCTGCCGGCCGATCTCGTTGACCGAGCAGGTCATCTCTTCGGATGCGGCGGCGACCGACTGGACGTTGGCGCGGGCCTCCTCCGACGCCGACGCGACCGTGGTCGAGATCTGCTGGGTCGCTTCCGCGGTGCGGGTCAGGGTGTGCGCCGCCGCCTCCAGCTCGGTCGCGGCCGACGACACCGCATCGATGATACCGCCGACCGCCTTCTCGAACTGGTCGGCCAGCGCCTGCATGCTCGCCTTCCGGTCCGCGGTCGCCTTCGCGTCGGCCACCGTCTTGAGCTCCGCCGCGCGCCGTTCCGCCGATCGCCTCTCCTCGGCCTGGCGCCCGTCCTCGGCCCGCTTGGCGTCGGCTTCGCGCTGCGCCTTTTCGGCCGCCCTGACCTTGAAACCCTCGACCGCCCGCGCCATCTCGCCGACCTCGTCCTGGCGGTCGAGCCCGGGCAACACGGCGTCGAACCTGCCTTCGGCGAGCTCCTTCATACCGGCGGTCAGCCCCGACACCGGCCCGACGATGCCGCGCGCGATCAGGGCCGCGACCAGCAGGCCGAGCACCAGAGCGGCGACGCCGATCGTCGCCATGGTGGTGACCGTGCTGGAGACGCTGGCCTGGATCGCGTGCTCGATGTCGGTCAGACTGCGGCGCTGGTCCCGGTTGACGTCCGCCAGGTGTCCCAGCATCGCCTTGGCGCACTCGCCCATGGTGATCTCGAACAGCTGGTCGCCTTCCAGGCTGATCTTGGCGACCTTGCCGAATCCCTGGACGTAGCTCGTCAGCAGTTCGCCGGCTTCCTGTCCGGCACGCTTGCGGTCGCTGCTGTTCTGGCGGCCGACGAACGCGTCGAGCTGCGGGCGCACCCGCAGGTGACCCTGCATGAAGCGATCGAGCAGTTTCTGGTCCGCGTGGCGCAGGAAGCGGACCGCATCGAGCCGCATCAGCATCACGCCTTCCTGGATCCGGCCGGCTTCCGCCGCCGCCTCGACGTCCCCCTCGGCGGTCGCCGACTGGGCGATCCGGGTGAGGCCGGCGGTGATCTTGTCCCCGAGCGGCAGCACGGTTTCGGCGAGCATTCTCTCGCGCGCCCGATGCAGCTTCACGACCGTCTTGAAATCGTTGCCGTAGCGCTCGAACAACTCGCCGACGACCTGCAGCTTGGCCTTTCGTTCCGGCGACTTCAGCGACGCCGTGGCCGCCACGATGCTCTTGTCGAGCCCGGCCAGTATCTCCTGCGCGCTCGCCAGCGCCTGGTCGTTTCCGGTGAAGTTGTACCCTGCCGTCTGGCGCCGCACCGCATGGACCTCGCTTTCGATCGCGCCGACCGCGACGGTATCGTCGCTGATGGTCGAGAACGCGAAGAACGACGTCTCCATGCGCTTGAGGTCGAGCACGCCCAGCGTGCCCAGAATCGCCACCAGCGCCAGCGTCGTGGCGAACCCGAGATAGATGCGGGAGCCAATCTTCAATCGGTGGAATGAATTCCACGGCATGCATGCGACCCTTCGGGCGGGAATTCGGCGAACACGGTGCGGCGCCTTGCGGCCGCCGGTCGCAATCTTTGAACGCGCGGCCTTAATTCGACGTTAAGCCTTCGTCGGCCCGCCCCCCGAGCCCGGCGTGCCGCGACGAGGACTTCGCTCGATTCGGGACATGCCATCGCGGCGGCGATGCGCCCGTCGCCATTCCTTGCCCTTCGGTTGCGCAGCGATCCGTCGCGGCGCCCGGCGCTGCCCGCGAAACCTTCGGTATCATCACACAGCTTCGCGTTCGCGATACGCTTGCACGACATGAGGGCGTTTCATTGTGATGAAATCTCGCATCAGTTTCGGTTTTTGGATGCCCCCACATGAAACCTCATACGTATTAACCCGCGGAGGCTGTTGCCGATGGGCCGCAGCCGACCGTGACGGGAATTTTCCCTGCTCACCTCGAAGCCAACGCTGCGGCCGGCGGACATCGACCCGCGGCGCCCCGTCGATCCGGCCGGCGTGGCGTTCGAGGCTCGGACCGGGTTGGCTTTCCGCTCGATCGTGATCGGCGGCAGGCCGCTGCGGTCGAGGCGATCCACCGCAGCCGCGGGCGAGCGGAGTCCGCCGGGCCCCCGGCGACGGCGGCTGATACATCCAAGGCATCAACGATGAAAACGAAACAGCATTGGACAGCAGCGACGCACCTGCCGATACTCGCCGGACAATATATCCGCTGATTTTCCGCTTCGGTCGGGCGTCACCCGATATCATGTCCGACTTCCGCCAGGACGTCGGGGCAACTCGCTTGCGCGCGAACCGAAGCCGTCTTGGAGCGCTCGCGATGATGTGGAAGGACGAATACCGCAGCAAGCTCACCTCCGCTGCGGACGCCGTCAACCGGGTCGGGTCCGGCCATCGGGTGTTTCTGCAAGGCTCCATCGCGACGCCGGAGGTGTTGATCAAGGCCCTGTTGGCGCGCACCGACGAGCTCCGCGACGTCGAGGTCGTTCAAGGCATGAGTCTGGGGACGACGTTCTGCAAACCCGAACATCTCGGCCGTTTCATCACCAACACCAACTTCGTGCACGCGGACACCCGCAGGGCTTTCGCCGAAGGACGGGCGAACTATTTCCCCTGCCGGTTCTCCGACATCGAACGCGTGCTCGCCACCGTGCTGCCGGTCGACGTCGCTTTCGTCCATCTCTCGGCGCCGGACGCCGGCGGATACATGAGCATGGGGACGACGCCCGAATACGCCTTCGGGGCGGCCAAGGCGGCCCGCTGCATCGTCGCGCAGGTGAACAAGCAGATGCCGCGGACGTTCGGGTACTGCAACCTGCACGTCAGCGAGGTCGCGACGATCGTGGAAGTCGACGAGCCCCTCGTCCCGCTGCCGATGGAACCGGTGCAGGACTTCCACCGCAAGATCGCCGAGTTCATCGAACCGCTCATTCCCGACGGCGCGACGCTGGAGGTGGGCGTCGGCGGGATTCCCAATTCAGTGCTGGAATGCTGTCGCGGCAAGAAGGACCTCGGGCTCCACACCGAAGCCTTCACCGAGGGAATGATCGATCTGATCGAGGCGGGGGTCATCACCAATCGTCGCAAGTCGCTTCATCCGGACAAGATCATCTGCTGTCTGGTGCTGGGCGGGCAGCGCACATTCGATTACGTGGACAAGAACCCGCTGTTCGAGTTCCACCCGACCTCCTATGTCTGCAACCCTTCGATCATCGCCCGGAACGACCGGATGGTGGCCATCAACAACGCCATGCAGATCGACCTGACCGGCCAGGTCTGCTCGGATTCGATCGGGCACCGGCCCTACAGCGGGGTCGGCGGGCAGCTCGATTTCAACCGCGGCGCCACACTGTCGAACGGCGGCGTCGCGATCCTCACCCTGCAGTCGACCACCCGGAACGGGCAGTTGAGCCGCATCGTCCCCTGCCTCGACCCCGGCGCCGGGGTGGTGGTGAACCGCGCCGAGGTGAATTGCGTCGTGACCGAATACGGCGCGGTCAACCTGTGGGGTCGCAACCTGCGCCAGCGCGCCGAGGCCCTGATCGGCATCGCGCACCCGAAGTTCCGCGACCAACTCCATGATGCCGCGGTCAAGCTCGGCTACCTCGCGCCGAACGGATCCAAACGCGCCATCGCGTGACCGCCACCCTCCGCGCCGGAAGACCATTCGGGACCGATCGCATGACCAAGCTCATCCGCCTGACGACCGACGCCGACATCGGCGTCATCGTCATCGACAATCCGCCGGTGAATGCGTTGACCCACCCGGCCGTGCCCGACGGCATCGCGGCAGCGATCAGGCGCGTCGAGGACGACCCCGCGCTCGCCGCCGCCGTGGTGATCGGCCACGGCAAGACGTTCATCTCGGGCGCCGACCTCAACGAGTTCGAGGAGATCACCTCGGGCAACCACCCGGTGCCCGACATCCTGCCGCTGCTGAGAGGGATCGAGGACTGCACCAAACCGGTGGTCATGGCCGTTCACGGGGCGGCGCTCGGCGGCGGCCTCGAAGTGGCGATGGCCGGACACTATCGCGTCGCCGTGGCCGACGCCCAGTTCGGGCAGACCGAGGTACGGCTCGGGATCATGCCGGGGGCGAGCGGAACCCAACGCCTGCCGCGCCTCGTCGGCCTGGCCAAGGCCGCCGAGATGTGCGCCGAAGGAACGATCGTGCGGGCCGCCGAGGCGCTGAAGCTCGGGCTGATCGACCGCGTCGTCGACGGCGACCTGTTGGCGGGGGCGATCGCGTTCGCGCGCGAAGTCGCGGGCAGGCCGACGCGCACGACCCGCGAGCGGACGGACAAGCTCGGCGCTCCGGACCAGCACGCCGCGATCTTCGCGGCGGCGCGCGAGGCCGCCCGCAAGAAGCAACGCGGGCTGACCGCCCCGCTCCTGGCGATCGACGCCATCGAGGCCGGCACCAGACTGTCGTTCGACGAGGCCTGCCAGCTCGAGCGCGATCTGTTCCGCCAGTGTCTGTTCTCGGACGGCTCGAAGGCGCTGATCCACGTCTTCTTCGGCGAACGCACCGTCGCCAAGGTACCGGACGTGCCGGCGACGACGCCGGTCCTGCCGGTGGGGTGCGCCGGCGTCGTCGGCGCCGGCATGATGGGCGGCGGCATCGCCATGGTGTTCGCCAACGCCGGCATACCGGTCGTCGTCAAGGACATCGACCAGGCCGCGCTCGACCGCGGCATGGCCGCGCTGCAACGCGGTTATGCCACGGCGGTCAAGCGCGGCCGCACCAGCCAGGCTGACGCCGACGCGCGACTCGCGCTGATCAAGCCGACCCTGCGCTACGAAGATTTCGCCGACGTCGATTTCGTGGTCGAGGCGGTGGTCGAGGACATGGATCTCAAGACCAGGGTCTTCCGCGATCTCGACGCAACGTGTCGCAAGGGCGCGATCCTGGCCACCAACACCTCGAGCCTCGATCTCGATCGGATCGCCGCCGCGACGCGGCGCCCCGAATCCGTCATCGGCACACACTTCTTCAGCCCCGCCAACGTCATGCGCCTGCTCGAAGTGGTCCGCGGCAAGGCGACCGGCAAGGAGGTCGTGGCGACGACGATGAAACTCGCCAAACGGCTGGGCAAGATCGGCGTGCTGGTCGGGAACTGTCGCGGCTTCGTCGGCAACCGCATGTTCGACCAGTATCGCCGCGAGGCGCAACGGCTGGTCGAAGAAGGCGCGGCGATCGAGCAGGTCGACCGGGCGATGGTCGATTTCGGCATGCCGATGGGGCCGCTCGCGGTCGGCGACCTGATCGGCCTCGACGTCCTCTATCATGGCCGCAACGACCTGCGCGAAGCCGAGGCGCGACGCGGGCAACCGCCGCCGCTCGAAGACCGCCTGTACGGCTTGAAACGGTTGGGTCAGAAGAGCGGCGCGGGCTGGTACACGTACGACGACGACCGCCGCGCCACTTCCGATCCCGACCTGGCGGCTTTGGTGCGCAAGTGGGCCGCCGAAGCCGGCGTCGTCCAGCGCCCCGTTTCCGCCGACGAGATCGTGGAGCGCTGCGTCTACGCGCTGGTGAACGAGGGCGCGCGGATTCTCGACGACGGATATGCATCGCGCGCCTCCGACATCGACGTCCTGTTCATCAACGGCTACGGCTTCCCGGCCTACCGGGGTGGCCCGATGTGGTACGCGCAGACGATCGGCCTGCCGAAGGTCCACGCCCGCATTCGCGAATTCCACCAGGCCTACGGCCCGGCGTGGCAGCCGGCGCCCCTGCTGACCCGGCTGGCCGACGCGGGACGAACCTTCACCGGCCGGGACGTCGGCGCCCACTGACGCCGACCCGGCGCGCCGCCGCGACCGGAGTGACACCGGATTGGGCTGCAACCTTGGAGCAAAGAGAATGCGGGAAGCCGTTGTGGTCGCGAGTTCTCGGACCGGATTGGCCAAGTCGTTTCGCGGCACGTTCAACATCACGCGGTCGGACACGCTGGCCGCGCATGTGATCAAGGACGTGCTGCGCAAGGTGCCGCAGGTCGACGCCGCCGAGATCGAAGACGTGGTGATGGGATGCGGCCAGCCCTACGACACTCAAGGCTGGAACATCGGTCGCCAAGCCGCGCTGTTGGCCGGCCTGCCGGTCACCGTCGCGGGAACGACCATCAACCGGTTCTGCTCGTCCGGCCTGCAAGCGATCGCGGTGGCCGCCCACCAGATCATCGCCGAGGGTACCGACGTGTGCATCGGGGCCGGCGTCGAGAACGTCAGCCTGTCGCATCCGGAAAGCGACCGCAACCCGGCGCTCAAGCAGATGGTTCCGAGCATCTACCAGCCGATGGGCGAGACCGCGGAGGCCGTGGCGAGGAAATACAAGGTCAGCCGCCGCGCTCAGGACGAATTCGCGCTGTCGAGCCAACAGCGCACCGCGCGGGCTCAGGCCGCGGGCCTGTTCGACGAAGAGATCGCGCCGCTGACCACCACGATGGCGCTGTTCGACAAGAAAACGGGAGAGAAGACCGGCACGCAGGAGGCGACCTGCACGCGCGACGAGTGCAATCGGCCGGACACTACGCTGGAGGGGTTGGGGTCGCTCAAACCCGCATTCGACAAGAGCGAGACGGGCAGCGTGACCGCCGGCAATTCGTCCCAACTCTCCGATGGTGCCTCCGCCACCCTGCTGATGTCGCGCCGGCGCGCGGATGAGCTCGGCGTTTCCTACAAACTGGTGTTCCGCGGCTTCCGCGTCGCCGGTTGCGAACCGGGCGAGATGGGCATCGGCCCGGTGTTCGCGGTGCCGAAGCTGTTGAAGCAGGCCGGTCTGGCGGTCGACGATATCGACCTGTGGGAGCTCAACGAAGCATTCGCATCGCAGGCCGTCTATTGCCGCGACCGCCTCGGCATCGATCCCGACAAGCTCAACGTCAACGGCGGGGCGATCGCCGTCGGCCACCCGTTCGGCATGACCGGGTCGCGGTTGGTGGGAACGCTGGCCAACGAGATGCTGCGGCGCAGGGCGCGCTACGGTGTGGTGACGATGT
>JAVBUK010000169.1:0-5150 GCA_031555345.1 Xanthobacteraceae bacterium
CCACACCATGGTGCACGAACAGATGTCGCGCTTTTTCACCGGCTTCCGCCGCGACGCCCACCCGATGGCCGTCATGTGCGGCTGCGTCGGCGCTCTCTCTGCCTTCTATCACGACTCGACCGACATCACCGATCCGCACCAGCGCATGGTCGCATCGATGCGCCTGCTGTCGAAAATCCCGACCATCGCGGCGATGGCCTACAAATACTACATCGGCCAGCCGTTCGTTTACCCCAAGAACGACCTCGACTATGCGTCGAACTTCCTGCGCATGTGCTTTGCCGTGCCGTGCGAGGACTACAAGCCGAATCCGGTGCTGGCGCGCGCCATGGACCGCATCTTCATCCTGCATGCGGACCACGAGCAGAACGCCTCGACCTCGACGGTACGGCTGGCCGGTTCGTCCGGCGCCAATCCGTTCGCCTGCATCGCCGCCGGAATCGCCTGCCTGTGGGGGCCGGCGCATGGCGGCGCCAACGAGGCGGCGTTGAAGATGCTGGGCGAAATCGGCAAACCCGAACGCATCCCCGAATTCATCCGGCGGGCCAAGGATCCGAACGATCCGTTCCGGCTGATGGGATTCGGCCATCGCGTCTACAAGAACTACGATCCCCGTGCCCGCATCATGCAGCGGACCTGCCACGAGGTGCTCAAGGATCTCGGACTCAAGGACGACCTGCTCGATGTCGCCGTGGAACTCGAGCGGATCGCCCTGCACGACGAGTATTTCATCGAGAAGAAGCTCTATCCCAACATCGACTTCTATTCCGGCATCACCCTCAAGGCGATCGGCTTCCCGACCACCATGTTCACCGTGCTGTTCGCGATCGCCCGCTGCGTCGGCTGGATCGCCCAGTGGAAGGAGATGATCGAGGACCCGCACCAGAAGATCGGCCGCCCGCGCCAGCTCTACACCGGCGCGCCCCGGCGGGACTACATCCAGATCTCGCGACGGAAATAGCCGGCACCGCACCCGCGCGTCGGACGGACCAGATCGGCGGCAGGGCTTGGTGCCGCCGATTTTTTCGGTGGTGCGCAAGGATGGCGCAGAGCGCCGTGACTGGCGCACCGTGGAACGACGGCGACGAGGGGGCCGGCATAGAGCTCACCCCATGCAGCGGATTTGCCGTTCACACCGGCGCAGGCGACGGTTCTTCCCGCGGGTCGAGACCGCGAGCCGGCGTTCCCCGTACCGCCTGGTCCACCGCGACTCCGAACAACGCCACCGATACCAGCGGAAAAAGACCCAGCCCCGCCCAATTGAAATACATGAGGCCCACCGGCATGATCCATGCCAGCAAATAGACCACGCTCAAGCGTGGCCGCCACGCGAGCCGACCATGCAGCAGCCAGACCAGCACCACCGCTACGGCGGCAAGGTCGTAATTGAATGCATAGGGGGTCACCAGGAGGGCAGCCGTCGCAAGCACGAAGACCCGTTGGCAAGGATCGGCGGTCTTACGGACGGCCCAGACGGAAACAGCCACCGCCGGAACGGCGACGAGGATCTGCGTCAGCAAGGCGACGTGATACGAAAGGCCGAAAACGCGTCCTCCGGCCAGCACCGATGCCATCATATAAGTGTAGAAGCCGTAGAAGCGCTGCAGCAACATCATCTGATAGGAGCCGGACACATCGAGGTAACGAATCCAGGGATCCACTCCAAAGGCAGCCAGCGATACCCCCACCAGCACTACGGCGGTGATGGCCGCGCTTGCGATTGTCCGCCACGCTCCAAGCGCGACAAGAACAAACGGCAGCAGTATTCCGAGATGCGGCTTAAAGGTCAGCAGGCCGAACAGGACCCCCGCTGCGACCGGATGACGGTCGAGCCACAGGATGCCGCCGATGAACAAGGCCGCGCTGATGAACCCGTTCTGCCCGGCAACGATGTTGATCAGGCAGGCCGGAGCTGCGAAAAGCAACAACAGCGCGCCCACACGCCGACCTCTTTCCAGCGGTGCGAGCGCGATCACCGCGAATATCGCAAACCCACCGACCGTCCACACCGTCAACGCCCAGAAATAGGGAAGTTGAGCGAGTGGCCAAAACACCAGCAGGGTGAAGAGCGGATAGCCCCAGTTGTGAAACGGCAGGGGCTGCCCGAACAACCGCCCGATCGCCTCGTGGTAGGCGTGCAGGTCGAACAGCGTCTGCAGCGCACCGCCCAATGCCAGTTGCGGGCCCGCCCACACGTTGATGAAGTCACGCCCGATCTGATGCCCGGTGATGTCGAGGCCGTGGGCTGCCGGACGATAGACCAGAAGAACGATCGGGAGTACCAGCAAGATCGACGCCAGGGCGTAAAGGCGCCTGCGCGCCGACAATTCTTCTGTCCACAACGGATGCCGTTGGTGGGATGCCGTCATCATGGACGATCGGTTGCCTCAAGGAACATGTACAGGTTTGAGCTGAACCAGCCGCACGTAAGACCGGTGTATCCGATTGCCGGATCTGATCCGTCCGGACATAGCGCGGACAACCGCCCGCGCGACATCAAGATCAGATTCTCATTGCGCGACCATTCGTCCTTTCCGAGCCAATCGCATGCAATCCGAAAAACAGGATCGCAAAAATGCAGGAGCGGAATGGCGGTGTGGTGCTCGACCGGGAAGTAGCGGTTGGGTACACTCACGAACACCTTGCGGGCGACCCTCAGCAGCTCGCGGATGAACCGTTTTTGATACTCTTCGCTGCCGACGTGTTCGAGCACCGCGTTCGAGGTTGCGATCTCGAATGAGTTATCGCAAAACGGCAACGGTCGGTTGGGTTCGACCCGAACATATGACGCCTGCGGATAGGCGCGCACGAAGTCGCGGCCTTCGCCCAACCCCACCGCGGTGATCCTGTCCTGGTGCGGGTAGCCGCGTTCCAGCACATTGGCGGCGTCGTTGACCACGTCGGACACACCGACGTCGAGGATCCGATCGTCGGGCGAAGGACGACAGCGACGCAGGAAATCGGCGTAAATGCGACTGCGCGCCGCGATGGTCAACCGCTCGCCGAGCGACCGCGGTGTCACGGACCGATAGTATCTGCTGTCGGTCGGTTCCTGGTTTGTCATCGCAGGAATCCCACTGAACATGCCCGATCGGTCACGTACGCGTCGCGCCAGGCGACGGCAGATCGAGGTAGCGCATCCAGCTCTGCTCGCGACGGCTCGCGCTGACTGCATCGATGATGATCCCGCACACCAGCGTCAGAAAGCCGAGATGCGCGATGGCTGCAGCCAGCACGGCGGTCGGCAGCCGCGGCACCAAGCCGGTCTCGACGAACGTGACGATGACCGGCGTGCCGAGCGCCAAAGCCGAGACCAACAACGCGTACGCGAGCGCGCCGAAGAACCGCAACGGCCGCAGGGCACGGTACATCATGATGATCTTGCCGAAAATCCGGATCCCGTCGCGGTAGGTCTTCAACTTGCTGGCCGAATTTTCCGGCCGTTCGCCGTAGCCGAGCGGGACTTCCTCGGTTGCAAGCTTGAGGTCGAGTGCATGCACCGACAGTTCGGTTTCGATCTCGAAGCCGGAGGATGTGGCCGGAAACGACTTCGCAAAGCGTCGCGACATGACCCGGTAACCCGACAGAATGTCGGTGAAACACTCGCCGAACAGGCCCGCCACGATCCAGTTGAACGCGCGATTGCCGAATCGATGGCCGCGGCGAAACGCTTCCTGCCCCTCGGCGAGCCTGACCCCGACCACCATGTCGACGTTTTTGTTGACCAGAACGTCGATCAGTGACGACGCGGCGGATGCGTCGTAGGTCGAATCGCCGTCGGCGAGCACGTAAATGTCGGCCTCGACGTCGGCGAACATCCGACGCACGACATTGCCTTTGCCTCGACGGCGTTCGTACCGGACCGTTGCTCCCGCCGCGATCGCCGCTTCGGCCGTGCCGTCGCTCGAATTGTTGTCATAGACGTATATCGCCGCGCCCGGCAACGCATGCTGGAACTGGCCGACGACGGTCGCGATCGTCGATTCCTCGTTGTAGCAAGGCAGCAGGACCGCGATCGAGCGCTTCTTCACGAAGGCGGCCTGCTGCAGTACCGAGGTGAGTTCTTTCCGAATGCGCAGATTGCGGTCCATGATGTCGTTCTGGAACTGGGGGCACGGCGCCTGGCTACGGAGCAAAATACCACCTCGAATATAGAGCCAAGCAACTAAGAAACCGTAACTGCTCAGACGCCAGCCGGACCGGTGCCGTCGTCACGGCGCTGCCGAAGGCCGCCCGACGAAAGCGATTCCGGACGGCTCGGAAGAAAGCGGGCGATGCGTGTGAATCGCTACACGCCCCCGCGCGCGTCGGCCACCGCGAGCACGATCTCGGCCGCATGCACGCTCGGCGGCGGACCGCCAACATTCATCACGGCGTCGATCCTGCCGAGCGCCTCGATCTGGAGTTGCCGCTGCGGAGTATCGGAGATCAGCGCGACCAGCGCCTCGGCCAGCCGCGGCGGCGTCGCGGCGCGCTGCAGGATCTCCGGCATGACGTTCGCGCCCAGGACGAGGTTGGCGAGCACGATGGTCGGCACCCGGACCAGCAATTTGGCGATCAGTTCCTCGATCAGCGACACCCGGTAGGCAACCACGGCCGGGACGCCGGCGATCGCCAGTTCCAGTGTCACCGTACCGGAGGCCGCCAAGGCGGCGCGGGCGGTCCGGAACGCCGCCCGCTTTTCGCCGGGGTCGACGACGACCCGGGGCGGGATCTCCCAGGCGCGGGTCTGGCTGTGGACCCGATCGGCCAGATGCGCGGGCGTCGGCAGCACCAGGTCGAGTTCACCGCACGCCGCCCGCACGCGCGCCAGCGCGGTGCCGAACAAATCGAGATGCCGTGCGATCTCGCCCGACCGGCTGCCGGGCAGAACCAGGATCCGCGGCGGGTCGGCCCGCCGCCGCAGCGCCTCCTGGGGATTGGGGCGCAGCCCCACCTGCTCGATCAGCGGATGGCCTACATAGGTGCAGGCCGGCCCGCCCAGCCGCGCATGAGCGTCCGGCTCGAACGGCAGCAGAGCCAGAATATGGTCCACATAGGCGCGCATCGCCCTCGCCCGCCCCGGTCGCCACGCCCACACCGACGGCGACACGTAGTCGACGATCGGCAGCAACGGCAGCCACCGCCTCACCCGCCGGGCGACCCGATGG
>JAVBUK010000478.1:0-2567 GCA_031555345.1 Xanthobacteraceae bacterium
CGGAGGTGGCCAAAGGGCCCGCCTTCGCGGTGTCCGCCGGTCTGCTCGTCTATCCCCAGTCGGCACATCTCGAGCACTTCCAGCTCAGGCGTTCGCGCCACGTGCTGACCGGTACCGGCGGCTACATCGCGCGGGTCGGACGCTGGCTCAAGGAGAGCTTCTGATGGTTGCGCCGGCGACCAGGCAAGAGATCGCGCGTTCTGGGATCAACCCTTTTGCCGGTGGCGGACCGGCAGAACCAGGCGGGGCCGGCGGCGCCCGCTCAATGATGAGGCAGGCATGAGCATCAACCTGAAAATCCCCGACATCCGGGAGCTGAAGCCGCGGATCACGGTTTTCGGCGTCGGCGGCGCCGGCGGAAATGCGGTGAACAACATGATCACCGCCGGGCTGGAGGGGGTCGACTTCGTGGTCGCCAACACCGACGCCCAGGCGCTCACCATGTCCAAGGCCGAACGCATCATCCAGATGGGCGTGCAGGTCACCGAGGGGCTCGGCGCCGGTTCGCAGCCCGATGTCGGAGCCGCCGCCGCCCAGGAGGCGTTCGACGAGATCCGCGATCATCTGACCGGCGCCCATATGGTGTTCGTCACCGCCGGCAGGGGGGGCGGCACTGGTACCGGGGCGGCACCCGTCATCGCCAAGGCTGCGCGCGAGCACGGCATCCTCACGGTCGGCGTCGTCACCAAACCGTTCCACTTCGAAGGCGCGCGCCGCATGCGCTTCGCCGAGGCCGGCATTGCCGAGCTGCAGAAGTGCGTCGATACCCTGATTATCATTCCGAACCAGAACCTGTTCCGCGTCGCCAACGAGAAGACGACCTTCGCGGACGCCTTCGCGATGGCCGACCAGGTGCTCTACTCGGGCGTCGCCTGCATCACCGACCTGATGGTCAAGGAAGGGCTGATCAACCTCGACTTTGCCGACGTGCGCGCGGTCATGCGCGAAATGGGCAAGGCGATGATGGGAACGGGCGAAGCCTCGGGCGACAAGCGCGCGCTGCGGGCGGCCGAAGCCGCGATCTCCAATCCGCTGATCGACGATGTGTCGATGCGCGGTGCGCGCGGGCTGTTGGTCTCGATCACCGGCGGCAGGGACCTGACGCTGTACGAGGTCGATGAGGCCGCGACCCGCATTCGCGAGGAGGTCGACCAGGATGCCAACATCATCGTCGGGGCGACCTTCGACGAGAGTCTGGACGGCATCATCCGCGTTTCGGTGGTCGCTACCGGGGTCGACGATGAAATCGTGGTCCGCGAGCCGGTCGGCGCCCCGATCCGTGTCGCCGCGCCGGTCACCCCCAGCGTACCGGCGGCGAACGCCCATGAAAGCCGGCTGGCCGAACTGACCCAACGGCTGCGCGCCGACAGCCAGCGCCTTGCCGAACGGCTCGAGCGCACCGAGGCGACCGTATCGGGCGGGGCTTCGTCCGCCAACCAGGCGGCGATCGACTCGGCCGCCACCGCGGCGGTCGCCGCCGCCCTTGAAGACGTTACCATTCGGCCGCTGCCGCCCAAGCCGACGCTGTTCGACCCCACCGTGAACGAACCGGCTCCGCCGCCCGCCGAGCCGGAGCTCCCGAAAGTGTTCATCCCGCCGCAGGCGGAGCGCCCGCCCGTCCGGACGCCGCGGATGCCGCGAATCGACGAACTGCCGATGCCGGCCCAGAACGAAATCCGGGCAAGACGGGCCGAGCCCTCGGAGCCGGAACCGGAGAAACGGCGCATGAGCCTGCTGCAGCGCCTGGCCGCCGTCGGCCTGGGGCGCCGCGAGGAGGAGCCTGCCGAGGAAGTCGAACGGCCTCGTGCGCAAATGCCGCCGCTGCCCGAGCGGCCGCCGCAGCGTGCGATTCCGCGGTCGGGCGACTCACGTGATCCGGTCTCGGAATACGCCAAAAGGATACCGCAGGGACTCGATCAACACGGTCGGGCGGCGCCTGTGAGCAACGTGTCGGACGATGATCAACTCGACATCCCGGCATTCCTGCGTCGCCAGGCGAACTGAAACGAGTGCCGTCTGACCTCCGCCATGATCCCAAACTTCTGGCCCCGGCCGCCTCAGCCGGGGTCCTTTTGTGTCTGCCGGCGGATCGCCGGCAGGGACCCCGTGCCTTTTGGTAATTTATTGAAGTTCAAGCAATTTTTTGACGTGCCCGAGCGTCTTTGCAGGGCGGCGAGCCGGATCGCCGAGGCGACCGATGGCTGTGCGGGGGCGCGGTGCAATCGAGCCCGCCGATGGCCGTGATGGTTTTCGTGGCGTAAACCCGGTGGAAATACGTCGATTTGAGGTAACAGTCGGTAAAAAAGCGTGAGTTGGCGTCCTCACCCCACGTGGTTAAGGTTCGAACATCAAAAGGGCTTTTCGCCGATGACGGGGACAAGGACGAAGCGGCACAGCAGCGTGGCGTTTGGTCCAAAGGTGGCGGAAAGACGATCCGACAAAATGCGTTGTCGTGATATGCCGCGTGCCCGCGGCGGGGGATTGGTGGACGGCATGAAGGCGGGTAGGCAGACAACGCTCGGGGACGATGCGACGGTCGACGGCATCGGCGTTCATTCCGGGCTCCC
>JAVBUK010000358.1:0-3914 GCA_031555345.1 Xanthobacteraceae bacterium
CGATTGCGGCTGGAACGGCAGGTTGAACAGTATCGGTTCGACGCGGACGATCTTCATCACGGATCCCTGTTGCCACGCCCGCCCGTCATTCGTGCCGGGCGGGCGTCGTTCTGTTTCGCACGGTTTGCCGGCGCCGCCTTACGGCTGCCGTTTCAGCCCGGAGTCGGCGACGACCTTGGCCCATTTGGCGATATCGTCGCGGATCTGCGCGGAAAACTGTTCGGGCGTGTTGCCGGCCGGCTCGGCGCCCTGCTGCAGCAGCTTCTCCCGCACGTCCTTGCTCTTCAGCGCCTCGCTGGCGGCGGCGTACAGCTTGGCGACGATCGGCTCCGGCGTCGTGCCGGGAGCCACCAGGCCGTGCCAGTTTTCGGCGGTGACCTGGGGATAGCCGGCCTCCGCGGTGGTCGGCACGTCGGGCAGCGCCGGTGAGCGCTCGGTCGAGCCGACCGCCAGCGCCTTGATCTTGCCGGCCCTGACGTGCGGCAGCAGCACCGGCACATCGAACACCACCATCTGCACCTGCTGGCCGAGCAGGTCGTTCACCGCCGGGGCCGCGCCGCGATAGGGCACATGGACGATCTTGACGCCCGCCGAGATGTTGAACAGCTCGGCGCCGAGATGCGGCATGCTGCCCGGTCCGGACGAGCCGAAACTCATCTGTCCGGGCTTGGACTTGGCCAGCGCAACGAGCTCCTTCAGATTCGATGCCGGTACACTGGTGGCGACCGCCAGCAGCTCCGGCACCTTGGCCAGCACGGTGATCGGCTTGAAGTCCTTGATCGGGTCGTACGGCACTTTCTCCTGCACGCTGCTGCTGATCGCCATCGCGCCGACGGTGGAGACCCCGATGGTGTAGCCGTCGCCCTCCGCCTTGGCGACGGCGTCGGTGCCGTTCATGCCGCCGGCACCGCCGCGGTTCTCGATGATCAGCGCCTGGCCGAGGATTTCCGACATGCGCTGGCCGACGATGCGCATGATGATGTCGGTCGGCCCGCCGGCCGGGAACGGAACGATCACACGGATCGGTCGCGTCGGATAAGTTTGCGCTTGCGCAGTTGTACCGCAGGCCACCGTGGCGAGTGCAAGCCCGACAAGAAGGCGTGACAAGGGCTTCATGCGTTACTCCAATAATGTTCAGGAGGCGGAGCCTTCGAAAACCGGCTGCCGGCGTGAGGTTCGACAGTATCGACAGGCGAGTCAATGCGCGTCGACAAATGGGCGGCAAATGCCGAGCTGGTATAATCGTGCTTGGCCGGGCGTCGTCGGTCCTCGTGTCGCTGGCCGACCAGTGCTATGTTTCGGCCGTCGTTGCGAGCTGACGGGTCGATGCCGGGTACCGGTCCGAGGTTTCCGAGGACGAAGCGGTCGTGTCCCGGTCGTTGCCAGGCCCGTGTCAGCGGTCGAAGCAATCCCGGCCGACAGCCGGGTCGCCGCGTCGACTTCGCCACCCCGCGATGGCAATGATGGTCTTCCTTGCGGATCGGCTTGCCGCACCATGCCGGACCCGCAATGGTAGCCCCCGCAGCCGCCCGCAGCCACCCGCCGCTGGAATTGCATGATGACCGAGCTTCGAAACGCCCGCCCCTCTCCGGCCGACACCTTGACGATGCTGGCTGCGCTGGAAAAGAAGGTCTTGTGGCTGTCGAGTTGGATGATCCACCACGCCAATCATCTGCGGCCCAATCGCGACGGGCTGAAGGTGGGGGGCCATCAGGCGTCGTGCGCCTCGATGGCGGCGATCATGAGCGCCCTCTACTTCGCGGTGCTGCGCCCACAGGACCGCGTCGCGGTGAAACCGCACGCCAGCCCGGTGTTCCATGCGATCCAGTATCTGTTCGGCCGCCAGACCCGCGAGCAGATCGAGCAGTTCCGCGCCTTCAAGGGCGCGCAGTCGTATCCGTCGCGCACCAAGGACGCGGACGACGTCGATTTTTCCACCGGCTCGGTCGGGCTCGGGGTCGCCCAGACGCTGTTCTCGTCGCTGGTCCAGGACTACGTCCGGGCGCACGGCTGGATGCGCGGCGAGCCGGACGGCCGCATGATCGCGCTGGTCGGCGATGCCGAGCTCGACGAGGGCAACATCTACGAGGCGCTGATCGACGGCTGGAAGCACGGCATCCGCAACACCTGGTGGATCATCGACTACAACCGCCAGAGCCTCGACGCCGTCATCCGCGAGGGCTTGTGGGAAAAGCTCGAAACCCAGTTCCGCAACTTCGGCTGGGAGGTCGTCATCCTGAAATACGGCCGGCTGATGCAGGCCGCGTTCGACGAGCCGGGCGGTGACAAGCTCAAGGCGTGGATCGACGCCTGTCCGAACCAGCTCTATGCCGCGCTCAGCTTCCAGGGCGGCGCCGCCTTCCGCAAGCGCCTGATGGACGACATCGGTGACCAGGGTCCCGTCACCCGCCTGATCGAAAGGCGCTCGGACGCCGAACTCGCAGCCCTGATGGGCAATCTCGGCGGCCACGACGTCTCGACCCTGCTCGACGCCTTCAACCGCATCGACCATGACGGTCCGGTCTGCTTCATCGCCTACACCATCAAGGGCGCCGGCCTGCCGCTGGCGGGTCACAAGGACAACCATGCCGGCCTGATGACGCCGCCGCAGGTCGACGGCCTGCGCACGGCGCTCGGCATCCGCCCGGGGCACGAATGGGATCCGTTCGAGGGCATGCCGTTCGCGGCCGACGACGTCCGGGCCTTTCTCGACCGCGTTCCGTTCGTGCAGGGCGGCGCGCGGCGTCGCCCGGCGGACAAGATCGAGGTGCCGGTGATGGCGGCGCCGTCGGCGGCGGAGACCTCGACCCAGCAGGGTTTCGGGCTGATCCTGCAGGAAATCGCCCGCGGCGACAGCGAGCTGGCGCGCCGGATCGTCACCGCCGCGCCCGACGTCACCGTCTCGACCAATCTCGGTCCGTGGGTCAATCGGCGTGGCTTGTTCGCGCGCGAGGAGAAGGCCGACCTGTTCCGCAAGGAGAAGATCCCCTCCACCTTCGTGTGGGATTGCTCGCCCAAGGGGCAGCACATCGAGCTCGGCATCGCCGAGATGAACCTGTTCCTGCTGCTCTCGGCGCTCGGGCTGTCGCATTCCATCAACGGCGTGCGATTGATTCCGGTCGGCACGCTGTACGACCCGTTCATCCAGCGGGGCCTCGATGCGCTCAACTACGCCTGCTACCAGGACGCCCGCTTCGTGGTGGTGGGGACGCCATCGGGCGTGGCGCTGGCCGGCGAGGGCGGGGCGCATCAGTCGATCGCGACGCCGCTGATCGGAATGGCGCAGGACGGGCTCGCCGCATTCGAGCCGGCCTTTGTCGACGAGTTGGCGGTGGTCATGCGCTGGGCGTTCGACTACATCCAGCGCGACGGCGTGGCGGCACCCGGCGAATGGCTGCGCGACAAGTGCGGCGGCTCGGTCTATCTGCGCCTGTCCACCCGTCCGGTCGAGCAGCCGCCGCGCCGGATGACGCCGGAACTCGAAGCCGACATCATCGCGGGCGGCTACTGGATGCGACGCCCCGGGCCGAACGCCGAGCTGGTGGTCGCCTATACGGGCGTGGTCGCCCCGGAGGCGCTCAAGGCGGTCGGGTTGATCGGCGAGGACCGCCGCGACGTCGGGCTTCTGGCGGTCACGTCGGCCGACCGTCTCAATGCCGGCTGGTCGGCGGCCGCGCGCGCGCGCGCCGAAGGCGACCGCGGGGCGACCAGTCACGTCGAGCGCCTGCTGGCCGGAGTGCCGCGCGACTGCCCGATCGTGACGGTGATCGACGGTCATCCGGCGACGCTCGCCTGGCTCGGCGGCGTCCATGGTCACCGCACGCGCGCGCTCGGGGTCGAGCATTTCGGCCAGACCGGCACGATCCCGGACCTCTATTCACACTACCGCATCGACGTGAACGCCATCGTCGAGG
>JAVBUK010000339.1:0-2505 GCA_031555345.1 Xanthobacteraceae bacterium
AACAACGCGGTTAATCCGGCAGCCAACGCGTTCTTCATCATGCTGGCGGCGCACGACGGCCCCGAGACCGGCGAGGACGGGCCGACCCATCATGGGCTGTTCTGGATGTCGTTGTTCACCGCCTACCCGGGGATCAAGGTGATGAAGCCGCTCGACGCCAACGAGGCGGTCGAGATGCTGTTCTATGCGGCCGAGCGGGGCGAGCCCGTAGTGTTCTCGGTGGTGCGGCCGGGCGTGCCGGTGCTCCGGCGCGGCAACGGCGTGCCGTCGGCCCGCGAGGCGATCAACGGCGCCTATGTGTTCAGGTCCCACCGCGCCAATGGCAAGCCCAAGCTGGTGTTGGCGGTGTGCGGCGGCCAGGTGATGGCCAACCTCCTGGAAATCCTGCCCGAGCTGGAACAGCGGCACGACGTCAAGATCATTGCGGTGACCTCGCCGCAACTGTTCGAGGACCTGCGCAAGACCGATCCACAGAAGGCCGACGCCATCCTGTCGGCCGAGGAGCGGCCGCATGTCGTGACGCTGCACAACGGCTGGCGCGGGTTCCTCTATCCGTTCCTGCTGCCGGCCGACCACGCCGAGCGGAACATCGGCATGGACGAATTCCTGCGTTCGGGCAGCCCTCAGGAAATCTATCAGGCCGCCGGCTTCGACCCGGAAGGGTTGCGCGAGCGGTTCCGCCAGATGCTGCGCTGACGCCAGGGTTCCGGCGCGCACCTGCCGCGCGAATGTCGCGGTGCGGGTCTCCTTCGGCGGGGAGGAGACCCGCAGCCGCGGTCGACAATCCGGGCACCAACCAAGCGATCCTCCGCCGGCCACAGCCGGCGGGTGTGAAGCGGCGATCGCGAATCCGCCTGGCCGTCAACGTTCGTCCTCCCGAGGGCGTGTTTCCGGCATCAGCGCCACCACCAGGACCAGCCCGGCTGCGGCGATCGCCGCCAGGGCGAAGAACGTGGTCTGGCCGCCGAAGTGATCGCTCATGTAGCCGGCCAGCGTCGTGCTCAGCGCGGCGCCGATGCCGACGCCGCTGCCGACGATTCCCTGGGCCAGGTTGAAATGGCCAGTGCCGCGGGTCGCATCGGCGATGACCAGCGGCACCAGGACCGCCAGCACCGCGGCCGATACGCCGTCGAGAATCTGCACGAACACGAGGGCATAGGGGTCGGTCACCAAGGCGAACAGAATCGCACGCGCCAGCAGCGCGCCGAATCCCAGGATGACCAGGGGGCGTCGTCCCGATGTTTCCGCCCGGCGGCCGATCCAGGTCGACGACAGCGCGACCACGACCTGGGGTACGACGATCAGGGCAGCGATCAGGACGGCGGCCCAGGTGCTCGAGCGCCGGGTCACCAGGCCGCCCATCAACGGCAGCATCGCGGCATTGGCGAGCTGGAACAAGATCATGCCCACGGTGAAGACGACCAGCGGCCGCCTGGCGAGATCCCCGAGGACCAATGCCGGATTGCCGCGATGGCGGACCGGCACGCCGCCGTGCGCCTTCACCGGGTCGATCTCGTCTTCGCGTATGCGCATGATGGCGAGAATGGTGGGGATTCCCAGCGCCACGGTCACGAAGAACACCGCTCGGTTGGACAACAGATAGCCGCAGGCGCCCATTCCCGCCGCCGCGACGCCGTTGCCGATCGACGCGAAGCAGGCGTTGCGGCCCAGTCGTTCGCCGATCGCGCGGTGGCCGACCAGTCCCAGGCTGATCGCCGCGATGGCCGGGCCGAGCAGGCAGCTCGCCGCCGAATGGAGCACCTGCGCGACCAGGACGGCGGCGAAGATCGGCCAGCCGGCGATCAGCAGCGCACTGGCGCTGATCGCCGCCATCGCCACGATCGCGACCATCCGTTCGTTCCGCACGGCGTCGATGAACGCGCCGGCCGGGATCTGGCCCGCGAGCGCCGCGAGGCCGCCGACGGTGAGGACGAGTCCGATGTCGACCTGGGTCCATGCCTGCGACGTCAGGTAGACGGCGATGAACGGTCCGAAGCCGGTCTGGGCGTTGGCAAGAAAGAAGGTGAACCAATCGAGTCCCTGCAGGCTGGCGCGGGAAGGGCGCGGCTGAGGCGAGGCCGTCGACTTGTCGGGCGTGCTTTCGTCGTCGCGTCGCACCCTGCGTTCCGGTTCCCGCGCCGATGACCACGACCTGCGTCGATTCACTTGCCCGGTGCCGGCGGATTTGCTGGCGCGGCGGGCGGGTTGGCGGCGCCGAGGATGACGATGGGTTCTCCCGGCTTGTATTCGGGCGCGACGCGAAGCTGATCCCTGGTGAGGTCGATGGTGATCGGCCCGGACTTGTCGGGGATGTCGAAGCGCAAGGCGTTCCAGTCGATGGCGATCTTGCGGGTGCCGACACCGAGGAACCCACCGAAGTCGATGACCACGCCGCGGACCTTGCCGGCCCGGCCGACCAGCACGTCGATCACCCGGCCCATGGTTTCTCCGCCGTTGCTGCGGACGTTCTTGCCCAGAATGCCGTCGACCTGCTGATCGTCGAGG
>JAVBUK010000413.1:0-6454 GCA_031555345.1 Xanthobacteraceae bacterium
CCATCGCCGGCATCGACGGCGGCACAAACAGTGCCGTACGCACGATCCGGGTGGTGGAGAGTGGCGTCGCGAGGTCGATCTTGCGAAAATCGAGGCCGGCCGACAGCGGCTTCCGGCGTTTGACGGTGGTCGACGGCGGGACCGTGGCGCGCGCCGTCATGAAGGCGATCAAGTCGCGGATATGGACCATGCCGGTCGGATCGTCGAGCGTCTCCTTGTAGACGACCAGACGCGAATGTGCCGCCTTCTCGAACACCTTGACCAGTTCGCCGAGCGAGATGTCCTCCTGGACCGCCACGATGTCGGCGCGCGGTACCATCACGTCCTCGACGCGCCGCTCGCGCAAGCCGAGGATGTTCTTGAGCATCGTGCTTTCTTCCGGCGAAAAGCCGGTCTCGCCGGGCGTTCCGGCCTCGAGCACGACCTTGAGGTCGGCACGCGTCGATCCGGACTTCCAGCCGAACACGGTCCGCAGCATCCGCACGAACCAACGCTCGCCGGGTTCTCGCGGTTCACCCTCGGTCACCGGGACCGGAAGATTGCGTGTGTCGCCCGCTGTCTCCGCCGACTCGGGTCGACTGGGTGGTTCAGTATCGGGCATGGTGGTCAGGCATGGGTTCCGGCATCACGGGCGACATAAGGGTCGGGCACGTCCAGGCGGGCCAGAATCTCGCGCTCCAGATGTTCCATTTCGTCGGCCTCGGTGTCCGATTCGTGATCGTATCCCAAAAGATGCAGAAAGCCATGGACCACGAGGTGTAGCAGATGGTGGTCGAAGGTTTTGCCCTCGGCGTGCGATTCGGCTTTTGTCGTCTCATAGGCGATGACAATGTCGCCGAGCACGGAAGGGTTGTCGGTTCCGGTATCTGGAGCGGGGAATGACAGGACATTGGTTGGGGCGTTCTTTCCTCGCCATTTGTGATTCAGCGCGCGAATCGTCTCGTCGTCGGTGAGTACGACGGAAAGCTCGCCGCGGCGCGCCGCGCGTGGCGCCGCGGCCGCGATCGCCTGCCGGGCCAGTGCGGTAATACCGGGGTGCTTCTTCCAGCGCGGCGACTGGACGATCACGTCGACCGTAGGGGTCGCCGCCGGCCGCGATACGCATCGCGTCATTCTGTTGCCCCGCTTCGCCGCGCGGCGTCCGCCCGATCGTAGGCGGACACGATCCGGGCCACCAGTTCGTGGCGAATCACGTCCTGGGCGGTGAAGGTGCAGCGCGCGATCCCTTCGACGCCGTCGAGCAGGCGCACCGCCTCGGCCAGCCCGGAAGTCTGTCCGTGCGGCAGGTCGACCTGGCTCGGGTCTCCGGTCACGATCATGCGGCTGTTCTCGCCCAGCCGGGTCAAGAACATCTTCATCTGCATCGACGTCGTGTTCTGCGCCTCGTCGAGGATGACGACCGCGTTGGCGAGCGTTCGGCCGCGCATGAAGGCGAGCGGCGCGATCTCGATCTCACCGGCTTGCAGCGCCCGTTCGACGATCCGCGCATCCATCAGGTCGAACAGCGCATCGTAGATCGGGCGCAGATAGGGGTCGACTTTCTCGCGCATGTCGCCGGGCAGGAAGCCCAACCGCTCCCCGGCCTCGACCGCCGGGCGCGACAGCACGATGCGATCGACCTCCTTGCGTTCGAACAACGCGATGGCGTGCGCGACCGCGAGCCAGGTCTTGCCGGTGCCGGCCGGCCCGATGCCGAACACCAGCGGTTGCCTGCGCATGGCGCGCACATAGGCGTCCTGGGCCGGCGTGCGCGCCCGCACCGCGCGCTTGCGCAGGTTGATCTGTTCGAACGCGGGACGGGCCGCGTTGGCGTCGAAATCGAACAGCGAGCCTTGCGCGATCGCCAGCCGGATGGCGCCTTCGACGTCGCCGGTCGTCAGTTCGTGACCGCGCGTGAGCTGCTCGTACAAACTCTGGAGCACGTGCCGCGCCTGCTCGGCGGCGTCCCGCCGGCCGTCGATGGTGACGTGATTGCCGCGCGAGTCGACCGTCACGCCGAGCCGCTTCTCGATCAGGGCGAGGTTCTGTCCGTACTGGCCGAACAGGACGGAGGCGAGGCGGTTGTCGTCGAAGGCCAGCACGATCGAAGCCGCAAGTCTCTCCTCGGAGCCTTTGGGGTCGGGCGGTCGGGTGTCGGGCGTGTACATCCGCACGGGGCTCACATTCCCATTGCGTCGGCGTGCGGCGGCGGGGCCAGTTCGCCGAACAGGCTGTTGGTGCCGAGATCGACCACGTTCACCGGCACGATCTTGCCGATCAGTGCGGTCGGGGCGCTCACCTGCACGGGCTGCAGGTACGGCGAGCGGCCGACGATCTGGCCGGGGTGGCGTCCCGCCCGCTCCATCAGCACGTCGAGCCGGCGGCCGAGGCAGGCGGTGTTGAACGCGCTCTGCTGGCGGTCGATCAGCGCTTGCAGTCGCGCGAGCCGATCGACCTTTTCTTGTTCCGGTACCTGGTCCCGGCTTTCGGCCGCCGGCGTGCCGGGGCGCGGCGAATATTTGAACGAGTACGCGCCGGCATAGCCGACGTCCTCGATCAGTCGCAGGGTGTCGCGGAAATCCTGTTCGGTTTCGCCCGGGAAGCCGACGATGAAGTCCGACGTCAAGGCGATGTCGGGGCGCGCGCCCCGCAGGCGATCGACAATCCGGCGATAATCCGCGCCGGTATGACGACGATTCATCGCCTCCAGGATCCGGTCGGAACCCGATTGCACCGGCAGGTGCAGCTGCGGCATCAGCGACGCCAGATCGTGATGCGCGGCGATCAGCGCGTCGTCCATGTCGCACGGGTGACTGGTGGTGTAGCGCAGCCGGGCCACGCCGGAAATCTCGCCGATGCGTCCGAGCAATCGCGCCAGCGTCCAGCTCCGACCGTCGGGGCCTTCGCCGTGATAGGCGTTGACGTTCTGCCCGATCAGCGCGATTTCCCGCACGCCGGCCTGTGCCAGGTGCTCGGCCTCGGCGACGATCTTGGCGGCGGGACGCGAGGTTTCCGCACCGCGCGTGTACGGCACCACGCAGAAGTTGCAGAACTTGTCGCAGCCTTCCTGCACCGTCACAAAGGCGCAGACGCCGCGCGCGCGTGTCGCGGCGCGGCTCGCCGGCGGCAAATGGTCGAACTTGTCCTCGAGGGGGAACTCGGTGTCGACCACCCGTCCGCCGGCTTCGGCGCGACGCAGAAGGTCGGGCAGGCGGTGGTAGTTCTGTGGCCCGATCACCAGGTCGACGACCGGGGCACGGCGGATGATCTCCTCTCCCTCGGCTTGGGCCACGCAGCCCGCCACCGCGACGGTCAGCCGACGGCCGGCGCGAGCGGCCTCGTCCTTGAGCTTGCGGACGCGGCCGAGTTCCGAATAGACCTTCTCGGCCGCCTTCTCGCGGATATGGCAGGTATTGAGAATGACGAGGTCGGCCTCGCCTGCGCCGGCCGTCTCGGTGAACCCCTCGCGCGCCAGCGTGTCCGCCATCCGCTGCGAATCGTAGACGTTCATCTGGCAGCCGAAAGATTTGACGTGAAGTTTGCGGGTTCCGCTCATGCGGTCGAATATCACCGTTTCTTGGGTGCCGAATTGAGTTCAACCGTCGGCATCGCGGCGGACTCCAGTGATTGCCTCGGCCCGTTGCCGGGCGCACGCGACGCTCTCGACCCGGTTCGCCACGAAAAGAACTGCAGGGCCACGGGCCGGTCGGCCCGGGTGCGCGGCCCGATTGCGGCGAATGCGAACAGCCGACGCAAGGGTCAGCGCTTCGGCTTGTCGTCGAGCGGCACGGCGTAGAGTTCGAGCCGGTGCTCGATCAGCTTGTAACCGAGCCGGCGGGCCACCTCGGCCTGCAAGGCCTCGATTTCTTCCGATTTGAACTCGATCACTTCGCCGGTGCGGATGTTGACCAGATGATCGTGATGGCGCTCGCTCATCTGTTCGTAGCGCGCCCGACCCTCGCGGAAATCGTGGCGTTCGATGATCCCGGCGTCCTCGAACAGCTTGACCGTGCGATAGACGGTCGAGATCGAGATGTTGTCGTCGACCTTGGCGCATCGTCGGTAGAGTTCCTCGACGTCCGGATGGTCTGCGGACTCACCCAGCACGCGGGCGATGACCCGGCGCTGCTCGGTCATTCGCATGCCCTTGGCCACGCACTGGGCCTCGATATTGGTGTCCTTGGTGTCACTCACGACTTTTTCCCGTCACCGGAGCTGCCCCTAACAGGTTATGGTGCCATTACGCCCAATTCGCGGATTCATGCAAGGTCGCGCCGCAACACCAGCGCCGCTGCGGCGGCCCCGCCGGGCTGAGGATAGTAGGCGGGCCGGCGACCCACTTCGCTGAATCCGGTATGTCTATACAGTTTTCGGGCGGGGGTGTTGGCTTCCTCGACCTCGAGGAACAGCGCCGCCACGGCCTGCTCTGCCAGACGCCGCAGGTGGACGTCGAGCAGGCGCCGGGCGACGCCCCGGTTGCGCCACGACGGGGCCACCACAATCGACAGGATTTCGGCCTGATCGGCGGCGAGGCGTGAGAGCACGAATCCCGCCAGACGGCCGTCGGCGACCGCCCGATCGGCGACCACGGTCTGCTCGGCCAGCAGCCGTTCGAACTCGGCCTCGCTCCAGCCACGGGAAAAGGCGCCGGCGTGCAGACTGGCGAAATCGGCCGCATCGGCGGGCCCTGCCGGCGACAGTGCGGGCTCGGTCCGGGACAACAGGCGGGTGAGGTACGCGATCATCGGCGCGGCAGACGTGCGGCGTCCTGCGGTTGTGCATCGGCGGCACGCAGATAGAGCGGCGTGGGAGCCGCCTGGGTCTGCACGGCGGCAGCGCCCAGCTGTGCGATCCAGTCGATCCCCGGCGCCCGGCCGGTGTCCACCACCGCCGGAGGGAAATTGTCCGCCGGCCAGGCCGCCGCGACCAGCGCCGCGCCGGTTCCCGCCAGCCGCGCCGGACCGGCGCTGGCGGCGCGAACCGCGTCCCGCACGCTGACGATTCGCGGATGGACGATCGAGCGCCCTCCCGGTCCGAACAGCTGCATGTAGACCTGATCGTTGCGGGCGTCGATCACCACCATCAGGGGGGTGTCGTCATTGGCGGTCAGATGCGGTGCCGCGAAGGCCGCCAGCGTCGTCAGGCCGACGGCGGGTTTGCCGGAGGCGAGTGCAAAGCCGCGCGCCGCGGAAACGCCGACGCGCAGCCCGGTAAAGCTTCCCGGTCCCACCGTGACGGCGATGCGGTCGAGGTCGCCGAAATCGATCCTGGCGTCGGTCATCACCCGGGCAACCAGCGGCATCAGGGCTTCGGCATGGCCGCGAACCATCGAGATGGACTCGCTGAACAACATCCCCGAGTCGGTGTGGAGCACCGCGGCGGCGCAGGCTTCGAGCGCAGTATCGATCGCAAGAACACGCATGTCCGGACTATCCGCTCTCCGCGCCGGCACAGCCTGCCGTCACACGCCGATTCGGACAGGCAACCGCTGCACTATGCAGCGAACAAGGTAATTTACAACCGCCCGCGATCGGGCCGGTCATCCGAGGAAGGGATTCGCCGAACTCCGTGTCAAACGGGGCGGACTTCCACCACGTCCGGCACGTAGTGACGCAGCAGATTCTGGATGCCGTGCTTGAGGGTGGCGGTTGCCGAGGGGCAGCCCGAGCAGGCGCCCCGCATATGGAGGTAGACGATACCGTCCTTGAAGCCGCGAAAGATGATGTCGCCACCATCGTTGGCGACGGCGGGGCGTACCCGCGTTTCGATCAGGTCCTTGATGATCTCGACCGTTTCGGCGTCCTGGGTCTCGAAAAACTCGTCGTTTGCGTGCGCGCTGGTATTGGCCTCCACCACCGGGGCACCGGACATGAAATGTTCCATGATGGCGCCGAGCACGGCTGGCTTGAGCTGATGCCACTCGCCGCCGGTCTTGGTGACGGAAATGAAATCGCTGCCGAAAAACACACCGCTGACGCCCTCGATGTCGAACAGCCGCACGGCGAGCGGTGAATTCGCCGCGGCAGCCCGGTTCGGCATGTCGAGGGTACCCTGAGACAGCACCGTTCGTCCGGGCAGGAATTTCAAAGTCGCCGGATTGGGGGTCGTTTCGGTTTGAATGAACATTGTTTCCACTCCTCGCGCGGGTTCAAGGCCCGCGGGATGCCACAACGCGATAGATGGTTCTTTTGCACGCGAGCGTCAAACCGCGTCAATACGGCTTGTCGCGGGGGGCGAGGCTGATGCAACGCATAGTTGCGTCCGATATACTGCATATCAGTTTGCCGGGTTGTGCTGAAAAGATCGAGCCATCACCAGGATCATGCACCGACGCCTGGTGTGGTGGATTTGACGTTCCTATTTCACTCTCGGCGCGCTCTTCATCGGAAGGTAAAACCCAAAACCACACTAACATCATAGAGTTGCTGGTGTCCTTGCGGTTCCGACGTTCGTCCCGAGCGGGTTGCAGACGGAA
>JAVBUK010000453.1:0-4784 GCA_031555345.1 Xanthobacteraceae bacterium
GGCTCAAGGTCCTCACCTGCACGCTTCCGGCGCTATGATGGCCTCGTATCACCCACTCGATTCCCGGAAGACCCTTTTTTTCCAAGACCTTTTCGCAGCTGCCGTCGCCGCCGACCGACCTCGGCGCCGATCTGCAACAGCGCCTGACCAAGACCATGACCGCAGCCAACGACACCCTGAAAGCCAGCCAGGTGGCGTTCAAAGAGTTGGCCGACTACATCAACGCCAAGGACTATCAGGACGACGGATACAAGAAGGGCGATGCCCTGAACGCCACGCTCATGGCGTACGGCAAGACCTGCTACGGCTTGGCGAGCGAACTTCAGGATCTGTACCTGACGGCGATGACGGTAGCGTTGGATGCGGCCGTGCAGGGCTCCTCCAAGGCCGATACAGCTCGCGTCATGCTGGCCGATTGGGCGCAGACGCGCGCCCTTGTGGCGGAAATGGCCAAAGGAACCACGGCCGACATGGCCAAGATCGGAGCCATGGTGGCCGGCCTGTCCGAACTGGTGGACAGGCGGAAGGTGGAGTTCGCCGCCGATATTGCCAAGCCGGGACCATTGGCACGGTTCTACGACCGCCAGCTCAGCGATTTCGCAGTCAGGATGCGTCGTCTGGTGCGGGACGTCGCCGGCAAGCCGAAGGCCTTCCAGGACTTGGTCGAGGACCGTCCGGGCAGCACGTTCAACTCGGTCCGCGACACGGTCGAGATGACCTTGCCCGGCGAGATCCTGGCCTTCCTCAAGCCGTAAGAACGGCCAACCGCGAGCACGCCCGCGGAGACCGCGCGCCAACCAAAAGCCCGCACCCAATTGCTGGTGCCGATAAATATTCCATAATATCTCTTATGCGAATCATGACACAAGGCGACCGAGGTCGCCACGAAGCCCGCTGAGCCACGGCATCGCCCTCTGTTCGTCGGCGGTGCCAAGAGGAACGATGAAGGATGTCGAGATCGCAGCGCCGCTCGCCGATTGCATCCGCCATTGCGAGGTCGATTGCATTGCCGCGTGTTGCGGCATTGACGCGTTTTCGACCGAGACCGAGGTTGTTGCATCCTGGTGCGAACGCGTCGACGAGTCCGCGCCCTTTTGAGGTAAAGGCCGGCCATGGGACACAGCATCAGCGGCTTGATCGCCCGGCCGGAGGTCTTGCAGTGCTTTGCCGACACTCACCGGCTCGAGCAGCCGGGACCGTTGGCCGCCGGGCTCGGCTTTCTGCCGCTAGACGATGACAATCTCGACGGCATCGCGGGGCTGGACTTCGCCGCACCGGCCGAGGCCGGATTTCGCTATCTGGTCCCTTCCCTGCGCGATCTGCTGACGGCATTTTCCGCCGGTGGCGACCTGATCTATGTCGAGACCGAGTATTTCGGCGGTTGCGGCGGGCAAGGAGCGGTCCTGCTGCGCACTGGGACCGTGGCGTATGGCCCACGGGCGAGCAACGATTCGGCGCTGTTTCCAGGCTGCGGAACCGCACGGTTTCGGATCCGATCAACGGCGCCCTGGTCGCCTTCGGCGTCAGGCTCAACCCGCTGGTCGGCGCTGTTTCCAGGCTGCGGAACCGCAGCCGCGCGGTCCGGTGGACGATGGCGTGGCTGCGCGTGCCGAATCTGCCCCTTGACGAGTTCGATCTGGTGCGGCTGCCGCGCTTTCGCAGCAACGACGCGTTTCGTCGGACCCGTTGCAGCAACACATAGGCCGCGGGTCGAAATGGGATCTGAGCCGGCGAGGTTGGCAATTAACCTGTTGCGCTGCGTCGACGCACGGTCCACTTGTGGCCAGGGCATCGGGGCATGGGCCGATGATCTTTGGTTGCCCCTCGCCGTTTCCTCATCGGCAGATCAAGTGCGATGGAGCCCGATTTCTTTCTGGTGATCGACTTCGAAGCGACCTGTGCCGACGGCGGCAGCATCCCGCGTCAGCACATGGAAATCATCGAGATCGGCGCCGTCATGGTGGCGGCGGCGACGTTCCGGGTGGTCGATGAGTTTCAGAGCTTCATCAAGCCGGTCCGGCACCCGGCGTTGACGTCGTTCTGCACCGCGCTGACGTCCATCCGGCAGAGCGACGTTGATACCGCCCCGACATTCCCCGAGGCGATGCGACGCTTCAAGCCCTGGCTGTGCCGGTACGGCGGCTTTGTTTTCGGCTCCTGGGGCGACTACGACCAGCGGCAGCTTCGACAGGATTGCGACTTCCATCAGCTGCCCTACCCGATCAGCGCCTCGCATCTCAATCTCAAGCGCCTGTTTGCCGAGCGTCGTGGGTTTGCGAAAAGGCCGGGCCTGGGCGACGCCTTGCGGCTGGCCGGCCTCGACTTTGCCGGAACCCCGCACCGTGGAATTGACGACGCCCGCAACATCGCCCGGTTGCTGCCGTACATTTTCGGGTCGCGAGGCGCTACGGCGATCCCGGAACCCGGGTGAAGGGATCTCGATGACGCCGTTGAAGACGGCGCCGTTGGTCTGTACCTATCCGGGAGCCGGACACGACGTTGAAGCCGGCCCCCTCGAGCCTGGTTGCGCCCCATGACCGCCACGACCCCGTCCCGTGACATCCAGCGCCTGATCGAAATCATGGCGGCGCTGCGCACCCCCGGAATCGGCTGCCCGTGGGACCTCGAGCAGGACTTTGCCTCGATTGCGCCTTACACCATCGAGGAAGCCTACGAGGTCGCCGACGCGATCGGCCGCGGCGACCTCGACCACCTCCGGGACGAGTTGGGCGACCTCTTGCTCCAGGTCGTGTTCCACGCCCGCATGGCCCAGGAGCAGTCGAGCTTCGATTGCGGCGATGTGGTCCTGGCGATCACCACCAAGCTGATCCGGCGGCACCCGCATGTGTTCGGCGACGCCCGCGCTCTGACGCCGGAAGCCATCGCGGGACAGTGGGATCGCATCAAGGCCGACGAGAGGGCCGAGCGGCGGGAGCGAGGACACCACGAGCCGACCGGTGCGCTCGCCGGGGTGCCGGTCGGCTTCCCCGCCCTCACCCGGGCGCTGAAACTCCAGCAAAAAGCCGGCAAGGTTGGGTTCGACTGGAACGATCCGCGCGCCGTGCTGGCCAAGATTCTCGAGGAGGCCGACGATATCGAGGCCGAGCTCGATTCCGTCAAGCCGGCCGACGCCGCCCGCGAGGTCGGCGATCTGTTGTTCGCGGTGGTCAATCTGGCGCGCCATCTCGATGCCGATCCGGAATCGGTCCTGCGCCAGACCAATGCCAAATTCGAGCGTCGTTTCGCCGGCATCGAACGTGCTCTCGCCGAACGCGGCAAGACCCCCGCCCAATCCACGCTGGCGGAAATGGACGCGCTGTGGAACGCCGCCAAGGCCGCCGAGTGAAATCTGGCGGAACAATCAGGACGCGTGGGTGGCGAACCGGTTGCGGATGATGTCGGCCTTGACCGCGTCCGCGCGCACCGTCAGCAGCAGCCGGCCATCCTCGCGCACCGTGCGCGACAGCACCTCGGCATTGCGATGCAGCCAGCTGGCTCCAGCGCCGTCCGCCGGGTCGAGGTCGAGTTCCAGCGTCTGGCGCGAGGCGCCGAGCCGCGCCTCGATCAGGTCGCTCAAGGTGTCGGTCCCCTCCCCCGTTGCCGCCGAGACCAGCACCGGCCGCCGGTCGTCGGGCCGGCGCGCGGCGAGATTGACCAGGCTCTCCCGGGCCGCCGCGTCGACCAGATCGATCTTGTTCCAGACTTCCACCAGACGCGGATCCTCGGCGGCGATCCCTAGTCCGGCGAGGACCGTTTCGACATCGTGCAGTTGCGCCTCGGCCTCGCCGTGCGAGACGTCGCGCACGTGGAGGATCAGGTCGGCCTCGATCACCTCCTCGAGGGTGGCACGGAACGCCGCGACCAGCATGGTCGGCAGGTCGGAAATGAACCCGACGGTGTCGGACAGGATGATGCGATGGCCGTGCGGCAGGTCGACGGCGCGCAGGGTCGGGTCGAGGGTCGCGAACAGCATGTCGGCCGACAGCACGCTGGCCCGGGTCATCCGGTTGAACAGGGTCGACTTGCCGGCATTGGTGTAGCCGACCAGCGCTACGATCGGATAGGGCACGCGTTTGCGGCTGTCGCGGTGCAGTTTGCGGGTGCGTTTGACGCCTTCGAGATCGCGTTCGATGCGATGGATCCGTTCGCCGATCAGGCGGCGATCGGTTTCGATCTGGGTTTCACCCGGACCGCCGAGAAAGCCGTATCCGCCGCGCTGGCGTTCCAGGTGGGTCCACGAACGGACCAGTCGGCTGCGTTGGTAGGTCAGGTGCGCCAGTTCCACCTGCAGCGAGCCCTCGCGGGTGCGGGCGCGCCGGCCGAAAATCTCGAGAATCAACCCGGTGCGATCGACGACCTTGGCGTTCCAGGCCTTTTCGAGGTTGCGCTGCTGCACCGGCGACAGCGCACAGTCCATCACCACCAGGCCGACCTCCAGGCTCTCGGCCAGCCCGGCGATTTCGTCGACCTTACCCTTGCCGACGAACGTCGCCGGCCGGATCTGCCCGAGTACGATCAAGCCGGACTCGACCACGTCGAGGTCGATGGCGCGCGCCAGCCCCACCGCCTCCGCCAGACGCGCGGCAAACGAACGCTGGCCGTCGGGCGCACCGGCCGCGATTTGCGCACCCTCGCGCCCACGCACATAGGGACCAATGACCAACGCCCGCGCGGTGGTCACCCCCGGCGTGGTCGGCGCGTCGGCGCCCGTGTCGCGACCTCTAGGCTCCAATCAGGTCTTTTCCCCGGCAGCCGTTTCTTCGGCGCCCTCGAACAGCTGGATC
>JAVBUK010000402.1:0-4785 GCA_031555345.1 Xanthobacteraceae bacterium
GTTCTAAGATGCTGACTGGATTGATTAAAGACATGCTGTTCACGACCCGGCAGCGGTTCCCGTCGGGCCCCTTGGCGCCCCCCGCGCATGTGGCCGAACTGAAGGCCTGAGTCTTTCGCCGAACTTGACATGTAGTGGAAATTTCCCGCGGCACTTTTGACTTGTTTCACCCCGGCCGCGTCAAGGCCCCGGGCGCTTCCCGGCCCGGGGTCTTCCTTTTTCCGGCACTTGACGGTGCCCGGAAGGCCTCCCATTGATCATCCGTCAGCCGGCCGGACGGCCGCCCCGGCAATGACCGAAAGGTCGCCGGGGAGGAAAGTCCGGGCTCCATGGACACACGGTGCCGGATAACGTCCGGCGAGGGCGACCTCAGGGAAAGTGCCACAGAGAACAGACCGCCGCGGAGCGTTGCGTAAGCCGCGGCAAGGGTGAAACGGTGCGGCAAGAGCGCACCGCGCGACCGGCAACGGAAGCGGCACGGCAAACCCCACCGGGAGCAAAACCGAATAGGGACGGCGCGGGGCGCAAGCCTCGGGATCCGTGTCCGGATTCCGCCGTCCGGGTAGGTTGCTGGAGGTGCCGGGTGACCGGCACCCGAGAGGAATGGCCGTCAGGCGTCGGGGCTTACCTGCCGCCTACAGAACCCGGCTTACAGGCCGGCTGATCCTATGGGAGCCCGGTGGGACAGCCGCCGGGCTCCCGCCCGTTTTCGGCGCCACTCACCGCACCCCGGACGGTAATGGGTTACCATGGCTCGCAGGACCTGCGCGTCCCAGCCCGCTACCGGAACGCCCGCGAGGGGCAAACTGAGAACAGGCCCGTCAACTTGTGAACGGAAGGTCATTGGGAAGCAGGTCAGGAGCCCTGTACTGGACCGGCCTATCGGCCGTTTGGGCACCCAGGATGGTCATCAACGACCCGGTGCGGTCGCCAAAACAACCAGCTTGCGCATTTTTCTTTTCTACCTGTGATTGAATATACGGATTTTACCTTTTTAAATAGAATAATCTCCATGCAGACTGGCAAAGGCGGTATTGCGCAGCGGATTGACCCCGCTTTGCCCAACGGATGCTTCGACTGTCAAAATACGTATTATTACCTATCATGACCTCATAACTATTTGGCAAAACAACATAACTTGCCTGGTGCTGCTTGGCCCGGCCGATCACGCCCGTTCAAGCTCGCGTGACCGGCCCTGCACCAATCTCCGGCCGATTCATATTGTCCACCAACAACATGGGATCGTGGCGGCGACACCGTTTCGGTCCGGCGGAGAGGCCGCGGTGTTTCCGGCTCTTTTGAATCTCGTTGAACGGTGAGTTGAACCTGCAGTGGCGGCCGGCCGACCAACAATCAAAACGGGAGGAAGCATGAATAATTTTTCGATCTGCACCGCCGATCGCAGCACGCATATCAAGATCGTGGTGGTTTCACTCGTCGCGTCGATCGTCGTTCTGGCCCTCGGCATCAGCACCCGGGTGGGCAGCTCGGAAGCCGGGACCGCGCAGATGAGCAGGCCGATCCTGAAGCCCGAGAAACCCACCGTGACGCCGCACGGGAGCGGTCCGCTGGTTACGGTTTTGTGTTCCGACCTCCGGCACAACAGCGCGCCGCGGGATGACACACTCGTGTGACGGATTTGACGTTCCGATCACCCTCGCGGCGCCCGCCCCATCGCCATGTCAAGTCAAAAACCACACTGGCATCATAGCGTTGCTGGCGTGCGCGACGGCGCGCGGCGCGGCGGGAGACGAGCGGTACCAGCCACCCGCTTGAATGTTCTGTGGTCGGCGGATGGAGATGTGTTCGAGCGCCCCATAGGCTTGGCAACGCGGGCTTGGCAACGCGGGCTTGGCGATCGCGAAACCCGATCGGCCCGAGGAACGGATCCATCGGATTTGGGATGCTTCGCGGACCGCCGGACCAGGTTGGATCGCCAACAAACGACCCCTGGTGCGCCCCGCCGGGGCCGGCCCCGTTCACGCCGACCGAATTACTGCTTCACGCCACCGCCGCACGCGACCGCTGCGAGCCGATGGCATCGAGCTCGGCCTGCTCGCGGGCGTTCTCCTCGGCCCGCTCGCGCGCCTGGTCGCGTTCGTCGAGGAGCTCGACCTTCTTCAGTTCCTCGAACGCATCCTGGAGGGCGGCCTTGGCGTCATCGAGCTGTGCCTTCAATTCGTCAGCGGAGCGCCGGAGGTTCTCGCGCCGCTGGATCGCGGCCTTGGCATAGGTCGGATAGGCGAAGTGCCCCGGATCGTGAATCCCGGCCCGCTCCTGCTCGGTATGGATCTCGCGGTCGAGTTCGGCGGTCATGCGCTCGAACTCGGCAATCATCGCCTCGATCTGAGCGACCTTGCGCCGCTTCTCGTCGACCTGAAACCGTTTCAGGCGGATGAGCGTATCACGCGACTTCATCGACATTTACTCCCCGAAGCCCCGCGTACGTGCCCCCGGGGACACGCCGCTCCAACGGATGCGCCCATTGTTACTGCGACAAAATTAGTTTTTGGTTTCCAAGGACGGCGAAAATCGAACGGCAAAACCGGGCCTCCGCGCGCACCGAAATCGGGCTGATGGTCCGGGCGCCGAATATGTCCTTGCCGCAAACCCGTTTCCTCCCGGTTACCGACGCGATTGTGCGGTTATTAAATACCGTCTTATCGAACCCACGCCGAACCCGGATCGGGCTGGCACCACCCGCCAATGGCCGCACCGATGCCTGGTATCCCGGTTCCGACGTTCGGTTCCGTCTGCAGCCCGCTGCGGATCAGCGCCGGAACCGAAAAGACAAGATCAACGCTATGATTCTATTGTTGTTTTTGACTCGATATTGCGATGACGCGCGCGTCGCAAGGGTGATCGGAACGTCAAATCCGCCACCCGGGTCCCGGCGCCCGCGTTCACGAATCCGCGGCAGGCGCGGAGCCGGCCAGGATCTCTTCCAGCCGCTGATAGCCTTCGGTGAGCCCCGTCGCCTCGTCCTTGGCCTGGGTGAGGAACGCCTCCAGCGGTTGGTGCAGGCGGATCGCCTCGTCGACCTCGGCGCTCGAGCCCGGACGGTAGGCGCCGAGCCGGATCAGCTCCTCCATGTCGGCGTAGGTCGCCATCACCTGCTTGGCCCGCTTGATGACCGGCAGGAACGCCGGATCGGCCGCGCGCGGCATGGTGCGCGACACCGACTTGAGAATGTTGATGGCCGGATAGCGGCCGCGTTCGGCGATCGCCCGCTCCATCACGATGTGGCCGTCGAGAATGCCGCGCACGGCGTCGGCGACCGGTTCGTTGTGGTCGTCGCCGTCGACCAGCACGGTGAAGATGCCGGTGATACAGCCGTCGCCGATGCCCGGCCCGGCCCGTTCGAGCAGGCGCGGCAGCTCGGTGAACACCGTCGGGGTGTAGCCCTTGGCGGTCGGCGGCTCGCCGGCGGACAGCCCGATCTCGCGCTGCGCCATGGCGAAACGGGTGACCGAATCCATCAGCACCAGCACGCTCAAGCCCTCGTCACGGAAATATTCGGCGACCGTGAGGGTGAGATAGGCCGCCTGGCGGCGCATCAGCGCCGGTTCGTCCGAGGTCGCCACCACGACGACCGAACGGGCAAGCCCGGCATCGCCGAGATCGTCCTGGAGAAACTCCTGGACCTCGCGGCCGCGTTCGCCCACCAGGCCGATGACGCAGACGTCGGCCGCCACGTTGCGGGCCAGCATGGACAACAGCACCGACTTGCCGACGCCGGACCCGGCGAAGATGCCCATCCGCTGGCCACGGCAGCAGGTGATGAAGGTGTTGAGTGCGCGCACCCCCAGATCGAGCGGTCCGGCAACGCGTTGGCGCGCATGCGCGGACGGCGGCGCGTTGCGGAACCCACAGGGCGATGGCCCGAGTTCGATCGGACCGTTGCCGTCGACCGGCTCCCCCATGGCGTTGACGACGCGTCCCAGCCAGCCGGAACACGGGCGCACCTCGGCGACCGAAGAGACCACCGCCTTGCAGCCGCGCCGCACGCCGTCGAGGGTCGCAAACGGCATCAACAGCGCATTCGAGCCGGAAAAGCCGATCACCTCACAGGGAATCGTGCGACCGGAGGTCTCGATCGTCACCCGCGCCCCCACCGACATGGCGTGGACGGAGCCGGCGACTTCCACCAACAGCCCCCGCACGCCGGCCACCCGGCCGTAGATCTCGACCGGATCGATCTGGGCGATCTGATCAGCCAGCGTTTTCAATCGGGCAGCCCCGTCGACATGGGAAACGGTGCGATCGCCATCTTAACTTCGTGTTTACCCGCATCGTTAATCATTACGTCACCGTCCTCGGGATCCGAATGTGCCTCGCTCAGGACGGAGAGCGAGTCGTCAGAGTCGGTTACGGTCGGCTCTTAATGTTAAACTCGAACACTGACGTGAATAGAAAACCTGTACCCACCAAGGTTTTAGACCGATTCTGGCGAAACTGCCTAGCAGATGCTTGCGCGGTGGAATCAGGTTTTGTTAACCATTATTCGTTAACGTCCGAATCGCTGTCCCGAGGTGTATTCCGCGGCCGCCGCCCGACCGGCGGGGCGGCTTGAGCCCGGAGGAGCGAAAAGGGGACTGGGCATGCGCGTTTTGCTGATTGAAGACGATAGCGCCACGGCGCAGTCGATCGAGTTGATGCTCAAGTCCGAGAGCTTCAACGTCTACACGACCGACCTTGGAGAAGAGGGTGTCGACCTCGGCAAACTCTATGACTACGACATTATTCTGCTCGACCTGAACCTGCCGGACATGTCCGGGTTCGAGG
>JAVBUK010000027.1:0-12147 GCA_031555345.1 Xanthobacteraceae bacterium
ATGGAACACGCGATGAAAACATTGGATCGAATTCTCATCTCCATCGAAAAGGCGTTGCTGTCGGTCTCGCTCGCGGCATTCGCGTTCGTCGTGGCGATGACCACGGTCGACACGTTGGGGCGCTACCTGCTGAACTCCCCGATCACCTTCGCCTACGAGCTCACCGAAAAATACCTGATGCCCCTCGGGGTGTTTCTCGCGTTCGCGTACGCGTATCGCAACGACGTGTTCATCCGCGTCAATTTCTTCCTCGACAAGATGCCGCGCGGAGTCCAGATGATCCTCGACCACGCGGCTCAGATCGCGACCGCCTGCTACTGCCTGTTCTTCGGCTACTCGACCCTGCAGCAGGCGATCAAGGGACTGGCGGACGGCTCGACGCTGAGCAACCTGCCGCTGCTGCTCTCGCCTTCGTACTTCATCATTCCGATCGGCTTCCTCGCGATGGCCGTCCTGGTGGTCCTCGACCTGCACAAGGTCAAGGACGGCAAGTCCCATCTGATGCCGAAGGGCGGCGACGAGGCCAGCCAGTCCCTCACCTAGCCGCCGTTTCAGCAAACCTTTCGCGCATGGTCGTGATTTCCGAATTCGGGAGTTTTCAAGATGTTGGGCGCCACACTTCCTCTGTTCCTGCTGATCGCCGCATTGATCGCGGGCATTCCGATCGCCGTCGCGCTGGCCGGCTGCGGCGCGTTCGGCATCTGGTGGATAACCGGCGACCTGGACAAGGTCATCGGCATCGTCAGCCTGGTGCCGTACACCTCGGTCGCCGACTACGGGCTCACCCCGTTGCCGATGTTCATGTTCATGGCGTTTCTCACCGCCTCGGCCGGGTTCGCCCGTGAACTCTACGCCGCCTGCATGGCGTGGATGTCCCGCATCAAGGGCGGGCTGGCGATGGCGACCGTGGTCGCGTGCGGCGTGTTCGGCGCCATGTCGGGCGTCAGCGTCGCGTCGAGCTCGGTGATGTCGCAGATCGCCTACCCGGAAATGCGTCGACACGGCTATTCGGTGGAGATCTCGGCCGGGTCGGTCGGCGTCGGCGCCACCGTGGTGTTGATGATCCCGCCGAGCATCTCGCTGGTGATCTACGGCATCGCCACCCAGACCTCGATCGGCAAGCTGATGATCGCCGGCATCATCCCGGCCATCTGCACCGCCATCATCCTGATGCTGTGCATCGTCGTCTGGGTGCGCGTCCAGCCGAGCGCCGCGCCGGCCACCTACCGGACCTCCTGGAACGAGAAGCTCACCAACCTGGTGAGCGTGTGGCCCTGTCTGCTGCTGATCTCGTGCATCATCTTCGGGCTGTACTCCGGCGTCGCGACGCCGACCGAGTGCGCCGCGCTCGGCGCCGCCCTGGCCATGATCATCGGCTTCGCCAAGCGGCGCCTGACCGTCGTGTCGACGGTGACCTCGCTGAAGAACATGGTCAGGACCGCCTGCATGATCTTCCTGATCATGATCGGCGCCACCATGTTCGGCTACTACATGACGCTGAGCGGGATCGCCTCCGACGTGGTCGAGTGGGTGATCGAGGGCGGCTACAACCGCTGGGTCGTGATGGTCGGCATCATCGTCGCCTACTTCATCATCAGCATGTTCATGGACGAGATTCCGCTGTTGCTGCTGACACTGCCGCTGACCTTCCCGCTGATCACCAAGCTCGGGTTCGACCCGGTGTGGTTCGGCATCATGTCGTGCCTGATGATGGCCATGGGCCTGGTGTTCCCGCCGGTCGGACTGATCGCCTTCGTGATCTCGGCGACCGCCAAGGCGGATCTGGCGAAGGTCTTCACCGGAACCGGCTATCTGCTGATCGCGCTGATCATCATGACCGTCCTGCTGATGTTCTTCCCCCAACTCGCCCTGTGGCTGCCCAGCCAAATGGGGTGAGGACCGGGCGGATCGGCCCGAGCACCGAGTGCTCCCCGTTTCGACCGCACCACGCCTTGTGAGTCGCCCCTCAGGGAGGGCCGAGACCGACACGCGCGCACGGTCAACCCGGGCCGCGGGGATGCCAGACGGGCATCCCCGCGGTCGACGACGAAGAAGACTGCCAAGCCGCGGCTCGAAGCCGTGCGGGCCGACGTCATCAACAGCCGAAACATCCGCTACTTCCTGGCGATCTACCGCTACGGCAGCCTGACCAAAGCCGCCAAGGCCTGCGGGATTTCGCAACCGGCGATGACCCTGGCGGCCGAACGGATGGAACGTGCCGTCAACGGAACGCTGTTCGAACGCGGACAGACGATCGGCCTGACCCCCTTGGCGATCGACCTGCTGCCGTTGATAGAACGGGCGATCGTCGCCCTCGACCGGATCAACTCCTTCGTCGAGACGCGATCCCGGCAGGGATAGGCGCGGGCGCGAACGAAACCGGCCGGCCCGCGGAGCGGACCGGCCGGATTTCGTGTTCGCGCGCAGACGCCGGTGGTGCGATGGCCCGCCGGCGACGACCGGGTGTTCAGGCCTGCTGGATCGCCGCCAGCTGCCAGTTGCCGCCGCGGGCCCGCCGGAACGTCCACACTTCGGTCGCCTCCTGCGGGCCTCCCTCGAGGACCCGCCCGCTCGCCCGCTCGACCATCCGGTCGTCGAGCGAGAACCGCATGGCCACGGTGGCGTAGTCGGCCCCCTGCTCGTTCCACGCCTCCGCCAGATCGCCCTGCAGGAGTTTGACATCGGAAATCTGGTTGACCACCCCGCGGCTCGAATTGTCGGTGAGGTCGTCGGCGAAGAAGGACACCATTTCGGGGGTGGCCATCGCCCGCAGCGCGCCCAGATCCTCGCGGCTGTAGGCCTCCTGGGTATCGGTCAGCAGCTTTTCGAATGCGCCGTAGTCGGCCGCGGTAATTCCGATCGCGTCGCTCGGCTTCGCATCGCCGCCAGCGCGGGCGCCGCCCCCCACGGCGGCCAGCGGTTCGTAACGGTGTGCCGCCGCGTCGAGATCGCGCCCCGCCGGACCGGCCGCCGTCGCCGGCTGGTTGCGGCGCTGGAACCAGTTCCACGCCAGCCGGGCGACGATCACGATCAGGCCGATCTGGATGATCAGCCCGAGCATCGACGCCAAGCCGCCGAGTCCGCCGAAAAGCCCCTGGCCGAACAACAGGCCGAACAAGCCGGCGCCCAAAAACCCGGCCGCCAAGCCCCCCATCAGGCCGGACCGGTTGAACCAGCTTCCCTGCCGCCCGGCGGCCGCCGCCGTGTTGAGACTGCCGGGTTGACCCGGCTGGGTGATCGAACGCTGCATCGGCTGCGCGGCATTGGGCGCGGTCTGCGTCATCGGGGGTGCCGAAAACGTGCGGCTGCCGCGGCTGCCCATGCTCGATCCGCGACCGACGCGGGCATCGGCCTCGCCGGCAAGGAAGCCGAGCGTCATCGCAACGGCCAGGATGGCAAACAGCGCACGCAAACTGTGGCGCATAGGGAATTTCTCCAGCATCTGTCTCAAGTGGATATGGCCCGGCGGATTATATCGGGCCCAGAGATCTACGCGATAAGGGGGTTGTGCCCCCTGCTGCCCAATGTCGCAGTACGGCCGCTCAAAAGGCAAGCGGCGGTATCATGGCCTGCGCCAAGCCGGCGCACAGCAACACGGTATTACCCTGACGCGGGTTCCCTAATCCTCGCCCGGGATCGCGCGTGGCAGGTTCCGGTCGTCACCGATCGACCCGGTGATCCCCGGGTCGGCCCGGCGAGCGCCGGCATAACGGGCGCGGGCGCGGGCGGCCACCACTTCGCCTGGAACCGCGGCAGGCTGGCAGATCCGGCGGCCGCTGGCGCGACGCATCAGATCGACGTGGATGTGGTCGTAGTGGAAGGCGTTCGAGCCGGGGGCCAGCACCGTCGTGAACTGTTCGCAGGCGGCGAGTTGGACGTCGCGCAGGAACCCCTGCTCTTCGGGCGTGCCGCGCCAGCCGCCCTTGACGGTGATCACGTGGCCGTCGGCGAGCTTGAAGGACGCGATGTCGAGCGCATTCCCGAACGCATGTTCGGAGATCTTGGCACCGGGCTGGCCGTTCATGCCGCGGCACGAGTAGGCCGAAATCTGTCGGAGCTCCACCACCGGCTGGGCGAACCAGCGCAGCGCGGCCGGCTGCACCGCATCGGTCACCCAACGGTCGAGCGCCGACACGATCGGGCATGCGAGCGTGGCGTTGGGCTTGACTTCGGCGGCACTGATCGACCCGGTCGCCGACCGGGCGCGCGATGGCGACAGCGGCACGCTCGGGGCGGACGGCGACGGGTAGCCGTAGCGCAGCGCCTCCTCGCGGATCGGATCACCCGGCTGCGGTTCGACCGCGCGCGGCCGAACGCTGCGGGAGACCGGATCGCGCGACGGATAGCTGTCGGGGCGGCTGGGGGCCGGCGGCAGACCGGACGGCGCTAGCGATATCGGTTCGCCGGGCCGGGCCAGGCCGGCGTCAGGCGCGAGCGCGCGGTCTCCGGTGCGCGGCGGCAGCCGCGTGTCAGCCGGATAATCGGGATTGACCGAGAACGGCGTATTGGCCGGATACCCGGGCCGGGAGATCGGCCTGCCGCCAGGAATGCCGCCGGGCGGTCGCGGATCGTCATTGTAGCCGAGCACGCGGGAATCGCCGAGCGCCGCGACCCGAATCGGAAAATCGGCGCCACAGACGCCGGGTCCGGTGATCGGACGGACGATCGACACCGACGGCCCCTCACGCACCGCGCCCGACTTGAGACACTGCTCCTCGGCGTCGCGCCGCCAAGCCTCGCGTTCGGCGAGCCAGCTCCGCCCGCAGCCGGCCAGCACGAGCAGAACAGCAGACCCGATCATCAACCAACGCATGCCACGCGACATGACGGCGAGAATGCGAGGCACACCGTTAACGCACCGTCAACGTTACACACCTGTCAACCCGCGGGCCGGCAGCATGGTTGACGGATCGTGAGCGCCGACCGGCGGCCCGGCCCGGCGGACGTGGTCGCAGGTGGCCGCACATCGCCGATCGGTGCTCCGATGCCCCTGCCGCGGCCCTCTTGAACCGCGCGGCTGATTCGGGTCACATCCGCCAGTGTGGCGGAGCTGGCGTTCCGATCACGCTTGCGGCGAGTTCTTCATCGGAACGTCAAATCCACCGCACGGGCTGCATTCGTGGTCGGCTGGCCGGTCGCGGCCGCCAGCGCCGGTGTGGCCGTTCCGGTCACCTGCGCGGTCACCCGGCGCTTTGTCACCATCATCGAAGGAGTCGTCTGATGTTGTCCGCACTCGACCTCGCCCGCCGCATCGAATCGGGCGCGCTTACTCCCGCCGGCGCCGTCGAGCTCTGTGCCGAGGCGATCGGAACCCGCGAGGCCGAGGTCGGCGCGTTCACCACCCTCGATCTCGCGGGCGCGCGCCAGCGGGCGCACAACGGCACCCTCGCCGGCCTGCCGCTGCGCGGCCTGCCGGTCGGCGTCAAGGACATCATCGACACGGCCGACCTGCCCACCGAGTACGGCTCGCCGATCTACGCCGGGCACCGGCCGGCGGCGGATGCGGCGCTGGTGTCGATGATCCGGCGCGCCGGCGGCAACCTGATCGGCAAGACGGTGACGACCGAATTCGCCTTCATGAAACCCGGCAAGACCCGCAATCCGCACGATCCTGCGCACACGCCGGGTGGTTCCTCGTCGGGCTCGGCGGCGGGGGTCGCCGCCGGCATGTTTCCGGTGGCGATCGGCACCCAGACGGGCGGCTCGATGATCCGGCCGGCGGCCTATTGCGGGGTCGCCGCCCTCAAGCCGTCGTTCCGCGGGCTGCCGACCGTGGGCGTGAAATGCTTTTCCTGGTCGCTCGACACGCCGGGCATCTTTGCTGCCGGCGTCGCCGACGTCGCCTTCGCGGCGGCGGCGATCATTGAGCGCGACCTGCGGGTGGATCGCGGCGCTCCGGCCGCGCCCCGCATCGCCCTGACCCGAACCCACATGTGGAGCGAGACCAGCGAGGCCATGCAGGCCGCCGTGGAGACTGCCGCCAGGGCCGCCGAGGCGGCGGGTGCAGAGGTGCGAGAATTGATTCTCCCGCCGATTTTCGAGGACGCCTTCCGCGCCCATGCGACGATCCAGGACTACGAAGCCTATCGCGCGCTCGCCTACGAATACGACCGGCATCACGATCGATTGGGTGAGGTGCTCCGGACCCTGCTGGCACGCGCGGCCACGATCGACACCGAGGCCTACGATGCCGCCCGCCGGACCGCGAAGCGCGCCCGTCAGGTGCTCGCGGACATGGTCGCCGATTGCGACGTCCTGCTCACCGCCGCGGCGCCCGGCATCGCGCCCAAAGACCTCGGCACCACCGGCCAGTCGATCCTCAATCGGCTGTGGACCCTGATGGGCACGCCGTGCGTTGCCGTGCCCGGACTGACCGACCCGTCCGGCATGCCGCTCGGGGTTCAGATCGTCGGACGATTCGGCCGCGACAAGCAGGCGCTCGAAGCCGGGCTGTTCCTCGAACGGGCGATCGCCAAGCGGAACTGACGCGCGCAATCGAGGCCGGATTTCGGCAACCTCACGCGGTCCGCCCCGGTCTTTCGGCCGGTCCTTGATTCCAGCACGCCGGAGAACGAGATTCCCCGGTGCGCTCTGTTTCGACCGAACCGCATTTCGAGGTGACCATGTCCGCCAAAACGCTGCTCGAACTCGCCGGCGCGCCCCCCGCGGCGCCCCGCCTGAGCCAGGCCGCCCTGGTGGTGATCGACGCCCAGCACGAATATGTCGACGGCGCCCTGCCGCTCCCCGGCGTCGGGCCGGCCCTGGCCGAAATCGGCGCCCTGCTGGCGCGGGCGCGGGCGCTGCGCAGCCCGGTCATCCATATCGTCCACCAGGGTCGCGGCCTGTTCGAGCCGGGATCGCCCGGCGCCCGGATCGTCGCGCCGGCCAACCCGGCGCCCGGCGAGCCCCTGCTCGCCAAAAAGCTTCCCAACGCCTTCGCCAGCACCGATCTCGCCGACCGGCTGATCGCCATGAAGCGCAGCGCGATCGTCATCGTCGGGTTCATGACACACATGTGCGTGGAAGCGACCGCGCGCGCGGCGATCGACCTCGGCCTCGCGGCGACCGTGGTGGCGAGCGCGACCGCCACCCGCGATCTGCCTGACCCGATCAGCGGCGCCACCGTGCCGGCCGCCGAGGTGCAGCGCAACGCCCTGGCGGCGCTGGCCGACCGCTTCGCCGCCGTGGTGGCGACGCCAGCCGCGCTGGCGGACTGATCGGCGGCCCGCTGCCACATGAACCCTGCCGCGTCCGGCCGCGTCTAATCAGATTGGTTGAACCATCCCCGGGAGTCGCCATGTCTCCGATCAACTTGATCTTGAACGTGCTGTGGATCGTCGTCGGCGGGGCCGCGATGGCGCTCGCCTGGATGATCGCCGCCGCGATCATGGCGATCACCATCATCGGCCTGCCGTGGGCCCGCGCCGCGCTGACCATCGCGCTCTACACCATCCTGCCGTTCGGCTTCACCGTGGTCGACCGACCCAAGCCGCCGCTGGGCGAGGTGCTCGGGCTGATCGGCAACATCATCTGGTTGGTGCTGGCCGGCTGGTGGCTGGCGCTCGGCCACCTGATCTGGACCGTGTTGTTCGCCGTGACCATCATCGGCATCCCGTTCGCCTGGGCGCACCTCAAGCTCGCCGGGATGTCGCTGTGGCCGATCGGCAAGGACGTGGTCAGCCGCGACGACGCCCGCGGCCTGCCGCCGGCGTGACGCGACGGAAAAGGCTTTTCGCCGACACCGGACGACACACAGGCTGAGATCGTCTCTGCTTCGATCATCCGGGCTTCCAGCTCGCCCGCACGATGGCCCCGCAATCGCCATGAAGATGGCCTGAAGGTCAGCCGCCGCGTGGCGTTCGCGGCACGCGATTCGCGCCCCGCCGACAACCTGACCAAGCACACGCCAATCATGAATGAACGATCCTTTCCCAACCACCCGCTGCCCACGGCGCCCTACCTCGAACAGGCCGCGCAATGGCCGACGCAAGGCGAACACGTGCTGGCGCACTACGACGACCAATCGATCGTGGTCTACCAGGCCTACAAGCCGAGCATCGCGGCCTACGCGGTTGCGCACGGCCGGCTGGGCGGGCCCGAGTTCAGCTTTGCCCGCATGAGTTGGATCAAGCCGAATTTTTTGTGGATGATGTACCGATGCGGCTGGGCCACCAAGAGCGACCAGGAGCGGGTGTTGGGCTTGCGATTGCGGCGTCCCTGCTTCGACGCCTGGCTGGCTCGCGCGGTGCCGTCGAGTTTTGGCACCGCACGACAGGCTTTTGCCTCGCACGAGGCATGGGCCGGAGCGGTTGCAAACTCGGACGTGCGTCTGCAATGGGACCCCGACCACACCCCCAGCGGATCGAAGTCCGCCCGACGCGCGGTGCAACTGGGCCTGCGCGGCGCGGCGTTGCGCGACCTGGCCGATGCGGCCGCGCTGGAAGTGATCGACATGACCGACTTTGTCGCCCGGCAACGCCCGTTCGCACGCGATGATTCACCCGACCTGCACACCCCGGTCGAACGCGTCTACCCTCTGCCGCAGGAGCCCTCTCGATGAATGCCATATCCGACGCCCGCGACGTGCAGGCCCTGACCGAAGCCCTGGCCGCGGGCGCGACCGCTTCGTTCCTGTTGTTCTGGGGCCATCGGGTGCCGAACAGCGGCGCGGTCACCAAGAGCTGCTTCAGCCAGTGGTTCGAGGCGCCCTTCACGGTCGAAGGCCGGCGCTACCCCACCGCCGAGCATTTCATGATGGCGGCCAAGGCTGCGCTGTTCGGCGATGACACCCGGCGCGCCCAGATCCTGCGGGCGCCGACGCCGGGCGATGCCAAAAAGCTCGGGCGCCGCGTGGCGAATTTCGACGAGGCGGCATGGGAGCGCGAGCGCTTCACCACCGTGGTGGCTGCCAATCTGGCGAAGTTCTCCCAGAACCCCGCCTTGCGCGCCTTCCTGCTCGACACCGGCGATCAGGTGCTGGTCGAAGCCAGCCCGGTCGACCGCGTCTGGGGCATCGGCCTCGCAGCCGATCACCCCGATGCCGCGCAGCCGACACGCTGGCCGGGGCTCAACCTCCTGGGATTCGCGCTGATGGAGGTGCGCACCCGCCTGAACTGACCCACCCCTCCGCCTCCTCGGCGCCGGCGCGCGCCGCCGCCACCGGGTCATAATTGAGGATCGGCGCCAGCCATTTCTGCGCCGCCTCGACCGACCAGCCCTTGCGCCGGGCGTAGTCTTCGACCTGGTCGCGTTCGATCCGCCCGACCCCGAAGTAATGGCTCTGCGGGTGGCTGAAGTAGAGGCCCGACACCGAGGCGCCCGGCCACATCGCGAAGCTTTCGGTCAGCTTGACGCCGATCGCGCCGTCGCCGCCGAGCAATCCGAACAACGTTCCCTTTTCGGTGTGGTCGGGCTGCGCCGGATAGCCGGGCGCGTGCCGGATGCCGCGATATTTCTCCGCGATCAGGTCAGCGTTGCCGAGGCTTTCGTCGGCCGCGTAGCCCCACAGCTCGCGGCGAACCCGCTGGTGCATCCGCTCGGCGAGCGCCTCTGCCAACCGGTCGGCCAGCGCCTTGACCATGATGGCGCCGTAGTCGTCGTGCGCCCGCTTGAAGCGCTCGGCGACCTCGTCCTCGCCGACGCCCGCCGTGACCGTGAAGGCGCCGACATAGTCGGGGGTGCCGGCCGGCGCGACGAAATCGGCGAGGGCGGTGTTGGCCCGCCCCTCGCGCCGCGCCAACTGCTGTCGCAGCGTGTGGAAGACCGCCAGCTCGCGCGTGCGGCTGTCGTCGGCATAGACCACGATGTCGTCGCCGCGGGCGTTGGCCGGCCAGAACCCGACCACCGCGCCGGCGTCGAACCAGCCCTGGTGAATGATCTTGTCGAGCATCGCCAGCGCGTCCTGGTAGAGCGTGCGGGCGGCGGCGCCGACCGCGGGATCGTCCAGGATCGCCGGGAATTTTCCCGTCAGTTCCCAGGTGGCGAAGAACGGCGACCAGTCGATGTAGGCCGCCAGTTCGGCGAGCGGATAGTGCGCGAACACTTTCGTGCCCAGAAAACCCGGCTTCGGCGGCAGGTAGCCGTTCCAGTCGAGCGCCAGCCGGTTGCGGCGGGCGTCGGCCAGGCTCACCCGCTGCTTGTTCCGCTCCCCGCGGGCGTGCGCGGCGGCGATCCGCGCGTACTCGGCGCGCACCTCGTCGACATAGCCGGTGCGCCGCTCGGGCGACATCAGCGCGGCGGTGACCCCGACCGCCCGGCTGGCGTCGTTGACATAGACGGTCTGGCCGCGGCGATAGTTGGGATGGATCTTGACCGCCGTATGCACCCGGCTGGTGGTCGCGCCGCCGATCATCAGCGGCAGGTCGAGGCCCTGGCGTTCCATCTCCGCCGCCACGTGGCACATCTCGTCGAGCGACGGCGTGATCAGGCCCGACAGGCCGATGATGTCGGCCCCCTCGGCCTTGGCGGTCTCCATGATCTTTGCTGCCGGCACCATGACCCCGAGGTCGATCACCTCGTAGTTGTTGCACTGGAGCACGACCCCGACGATGTTCTTGCCGATGTCGTGGACGTCGCCCTTGACGGTCGCCATCACAACCTTGCCGTTGTGGTTGCGGGTGGCGCCCCGGGCGGCCTTCTCACGCTCCATGAACGGCATCAGGCAGGCGACCGCCTGCTTCATCACCCGCGCCGACTTGACCACCTGGGGCAGGAACATCTTGCCGGCGCCGAACAGGTCGCCGACCACGTTCATGCCGGCCATCAACGGGCCCTCGATCACGTCGAGCGGCCGGCTCGCCTGCCGGCGGGCGAGCTCGACGTCCTCGGCGATGTAGTCGGTGATGCCGTGCACCAGCGCGTGGCTCAGCCGCTTGTCCACCGGCCAGTCGCGCCAGGCGAGCGCGACCTCCTTGGCCTCGCCCTTGACGCCGCGCCAGCGCTCGGCGACCGCCAGCAGCCGCTCGGCGGCGTCCTTGCGGCGCGCCAGCACCACGTCCTCGCACGCCTCACGCAGCTCGGGATCGAGATCGTCGTACACCGCCATCTGGCCGGCGTTGACGATGCCCATGTCCATGCCGGCCCGGATGGCGTGATAGAGGAACACCGAGTGCATCGCCTCGCGCACCGGCTCGTTGCCGCGGAACGAGAACGACAGGTTGGAGACCCCGCCCGACACGTGGGCGCCGGGCAGATTCCGGCGGATCCAGCGCGCCGCCTCGATGAAGGCGAGCCCGTAGCCGTCGTGCTCCTCGATGCCGGTGGCGACCGCGAAGACGTTCGGATCGATGATGACGTCCTCGGGTGGGAAACCCACCCGATCGACCAGGATGTCGTAGGCGCGCTTGGCGATCGCGGTCTTGCGCGCCAGGGTGTCGGCCTGCCCGTTTTCGTCGAATGCCATCACCACCACCGCCGCGCCGTGGCGACGGCAGATGCGGGCGTGGTGGATGAACGCCGCCTCGCCTTCCTTCAGCGAGATCGAATTCACGATCGGCTTGCCCTGGATGCATTTGAGGCCGGCCTCGATCACCGAGAACTTCGAGGAATCGACCATGACCGGCACCCGGGCGATGTCCGGCTCGGACGCGACCAGGTTGAGGAACGTGGTCATCGCCTGTTCGGAGTCGAGCAGGCCCTCGTCCATGTTGACGTCGATCACCTGCGCGCCGTTCTCGACCTGGTCGCGCGCCACCGACAGCGCCGCCGCATAGTCGCCCGCGGTGATCAGCTTGCGGAACTTGGCCGAGCCGGTGACGTTGGTGCGCTCGCCGACGTTGACGAAGGGGATTTCCGGCGTCAGCGTGAACGGCTCGAGCCCCGACAGACGCAAATGGCGCGGCGGCGCGGCGATCGTGCGCGGCGCTTTGCCGGCCACCGCCGCGGCGATCGCCCCGATGTGGTCGGGGGTGGTGCCGCAGCAGCCGCCGACGATGTTGACCAGCCCGGAGGCGGCGAACTCGCCGACCAGTTCCGCCATCGATTCGGGGCTCTCGTCGTACAGGCCGAACTCGTTGGGCAGCCCGGCGTTGGGATAGGCGCAGACCAGCGTGTCGGCGACCCGCGCGATCTCGGCGATGTGGGCGCGCATCTCCCTGGCGCCGAGCGCGCAGTTGAGCCCCACCGACAGCGGCGCGGCGTGACGGATCG
>JAVBUK010000416.1:0-2525 GCA_031555345.1 Xanthobacteraceae bacterium
GCGCAGGAACGGCAGGCACAGCGTCCGGGCGCCGGCGCGCCGGAATTTCTCCTGGATATACCCCTCCTCTCCACCGAAGCCTCGGAAGGCCGGGTTGAAGCCGAGCCAGGCCGCCCGGCGGCAGGCGAACAGGCCGAGCCCCTGGCTCGGAATCTCGAACGGCGCGGCGTCGACGTCCTTGGCCCGGTCGTCGATCTGCCACGTTCCGAAAAAACCACTGCGCCATTCGGGGGCGAGATGGCTGGCGACCAGATGATCCAGCCCGTCGGCGAGCAGCGGTCCCTGCAGCAAGTCCGGAGTGTCCGGATGGGCGTCGAAATAGTCGAGCAGGCGCTGCACGCCGCCCGGGGCGATGAAGACGTGGCAGTCGATACAGAGCACGAACTCGCCGCTCGCCTCGTCGAACACCGACTGCCGTACTGCCGTTCCGCGCCGCCCCTTGATCGGCACATAGCGATAGTTGGGAATATGGTGCTCGAGCGCCTTGAGCGGGGCCGAACACGGCCCGTCGGGATGGTTGTCGACGACCAGGAACTCGATCTGGTCGTTGATCTCAGGATGATACATCCGCAGCGCCTGGATCGAGAAATAGACCCCGTCATAGTCGTCATAGGTGGCCATCCCGATCGTCAGCTTTTTCGGCGCGCCGCGCGGGGTCGCCGCCGGGATCGGGAATCGTTCGGCCGGCACGACCTTTTCCGGTCCGGCGGTCGCCTTGCCGCCGACCAGCGACAGCAAGCGGCGCGCGGCGGCCGCATCCCGAACGTCATCGAGCAGGCAGCGCGCGAGCACGTCGATGGCGCCGTCGAGCTGACGGAAGTCGCCATAGGCCATGACGACGGCCGGCACGGCGCGCGCCAGCGCCACGACGGCGGCCATGCCACCGTCGCGCAAATTGCGGGCATTGAGATTGCATTCCATCAGCCCCAGCGCGGCCTGTGCCGGCGTCGCCACCGACAGAGCCAGATCGGACCCGGGAACATAGCGCGGAAAAACAATGAGCCCGCACTGCCGCTGCGACCCGGCGGCCGAAGGCGTGGCCCACGCCACTTCGGCGTCGTCGAGCACGACCGAGCGCATGTCGCCGAAGCCCGACATCCGGGACAGTTCGTCGGCGGCCTTTCCCTTCGACACGATCGCCCGCGAGAGGCCGACGATGCCGGTCGGCGGGCCGGTCAACGCGGCGGTTTCGTCGCTGAGATACTCGAAGCCGTGCGCGACGAACCAGGCGGTGAGCGACGATTTTCCCACCCCGGTCCGACCGGGAATCAGGATGGCCTTGCCGTTCCAGGCGACTGCCCCGGCGTGCAGGGCCACCGTCTGGTCGATGTCCGCGACCAGACTCCACATCACCTTTTCCATCAGGAAAGCCGACAGTTCGACCCGGCTCAAGCCGTCGGTCGACGGCGCGCCGGCGCGCGTGATCGCGAAACGGCCGTCGTCGCCCGCGACGACGACCACCTCGTGGCCCACCGACACCGCGTCCGACCGCAATGCGCCGAACAGCATCTCGATCATGTCGTGGAGGCATACCGGATAGCGCACCCGCACGTGTTGATCGCAGAACGCCAGGGTGACGTGCCGACCAGCGTCGGAGCCCGCCGGACCAACCCCTTCCTGCCGGAAATCCTGCTCGCTCATATTCCCCCCTGTGGCCGTTTTTCTGCGGCTGTTGCCGCGATTATCGTTGAACCGCCGCCTGCCGCCGAAAGACCATCGGCGAAAGACGCTTTCGAAGCACAAGGCTCGGTCCCTCGTTCGGCGAGGTTGCCTTGCCCCGGCAGCGCGCTGCCACCCGCGGCTCGGCGGCCGGAGGGGCCGGGCTCATGGCCGTCGCATCCGGCGCGACCAGCGCCGGCCAAACCTGATGTGGTGGATTCGACGTTCCGATCACCTTTGCGGCGCGCGGGTCATCGCCACGTCAAACCCAAAACCACACCAGCATCATGGAGTTGCTGGAGTCCTGGGTTCCGACCTTGGTACCGAGCGGCTGCAAACGGAACCGAACGTCGGAACCGGGACATTGGCCGGCCCATCGGGCCTGCCATCGACTTGGCTGCAATTCGGATCTTGGGTGTTTCGTTTTCTCCCGTTGATCGCAATCATGGTCCCCGCCAGAAACGCCATCTTATTACCTACAATGAATGGAGGCGCAATAATACCAACGCCTCGCTCTGGCCCATCTTTGGGTACAGTCCACAGGTATGGTTGGGCGCATCTCCGGCTCGGCCGGTGAAGGGCTGATTTGGCGTGAACTTGTCGCGAAGAAGGAATTTTGAGCGAAGGTCTCGGCAACGCCGCCGACATCCCCAACGCGGGCCTCATCGGTGGCTTGGTGCGCAGTCCGGGACCCCGATTGATCACTGCCTGGATCTGCCCCGCGTCTGGCCCGAGTTCAGCGGGCCGACCACGATGAGCCCGTCGACCGCGAGCCTCCGGTCGTCCCGCGCCGACCTCGGCGGAGCCCAGGCCGAACGCCGCAACGAGGTCTCCACCCGGTTCAGCAGCGACGCCGAGGTTTTCGC
>JAVBUK010000267.1:0-3140 GCA_031555345.1 Xanthobacteraceae bacterium
CTGGAAATCGGCGGCACCCTCGCGCTCGGTGACGCCCACGAGGTGGCGAGCGGGCTCGAGCGCGCGGTGCGCGACGAGTTGGGCGCCGGCGTCGAGGTCGAGACCCATATCGAGCCGCTGCAGGCGCCGTGGGTCGACGGCCACGACCTCGGACCGGAACGTGCCGTCACCGTGCAGTCGGCGCTGACCACGCTCGCCGGCACCGGACCGGTGCGCGACATCCACAACGTGCGGGTGGTCGACGTCACCGGCGGCCAGATGGTCAAGTTTCACTGCGTCGCCGACCGCAACCTCACCGTCAACGAGGTGCACGAGCGGGTCGACGAAATCGAGCGCGGCCTGCGCCGCCTCGACGGCACCATCCGCCGGGTGATCGGTCACGCCGAGCCGGGGTGACGGCGGAAACACTGGCTCGGCCGACCTGCCGCGAACGGCGGCCCCCCGCCTGCGTGCCGGTGCCGATCACCTCGGACAGAGCACCGCCGCGCCCTCGAACCGCCCCGCGCGCAGGTCGTCGAGCGCGTCGTTGGCCTGGTCGAGCGGATAGGTCCTGACCTGCGTCCGCACGCCCGCCTGGGGCGCGACCGCCAGGAATTCCACGGCGTCGGCGCGCGTCAGGTTGGCGACCGAGACCACCTGCCGCTCCTCCCACAGGATCTGGTAGGGGAAACTCGGAATATCGGACATGTGGATACCGCCGCACACCACCCGGCCGCCTTTCTTCACGGCACGCAGTGCCGTCGGCACCAGCGCGCCCACCGGCGCGAAAATGATCGCCGCCTCGAGCGGCTCGGGCGGGGTCTCGCTGGCGCCGCCGGCCCATACGACGCCGAGCGAACGCGCGAATGCCTGGGCGCGGTGATCGCCGTCGCGCGTGAAGGCATGGACGCGCCGGCCCTGCCAGACCGCGACCTGCGCCAGGATGTGGGCGGCGGCCCCGAACCCGTAGAGGCCGAGCGCCGCGCCTTCGCCGGCCATGCGGTAGCTTCGCCAGCCGATCAGCCCGGCGCACAACAGCGGCGCCAGCGCGATGGCATCGCCATGTTCGGGCAGCGCAAAACAGTAGCGCGCATCGGCCACCACATCGGTGGCGTAGCCGCCGTCGCGGGTATAACCGGTGAACAGCGGTGCGTCGCACAGGTTCTCGCGCCCGCCGCGGCAGTATTCGCATCGGCCGCAGGTGTGACCCAGCCACGGAATGCCGACCCGTTGCCCGACCGCCAGCCCGCCGACGCCAGGACCGAGAGCGGCCACCCGGCCGACGATCTCGTGGCCAGGCACGATCGGCAGCTTGGGGTGCGGCAGCTCGCCGTCGACCACATGAAGGTCGGTGCGGCATACCCCGCAGGCAGCCACTTCGACCAGCACCTCGCCGGCCCGTGGCGCCGGCGTCGGCCACGCGCGCATGACCAGCGGCCGTCCCGGCCTGTCCAGCACCATGGCGTGCATGGCGGTCATGATCGGCACCGCGCGGCCGGCCTGTCAACCGCCCGCTTTCCGGAGCCCGGTCGCGTCATCGGCCGATCGACGCAGGTCGCCGCGCTCGCCGGTGTGACGCCGACGACGGCGATCCCGAGCATCCTCGGTTGGTCCCGAAACCTCTCGTAAGCACCTTTCTGGGCCGTGATTTCCCTCTCGGGACCAGGAAGCGCGATGCGGACGGCCGGGCGGCCCCGTCAAGCAGCCGGCCGGATTCGGCATCGGTCCAAAAGGATGATATCCCGTGACACCACTTCGGCGTTACGGCGGACCGCGCCGTGCTTCCCGGCTTTGTATTCGGCCGCGGCCGCATTACATGGCAGGGGTGGCGCCACCGGCGTCATTGTCGGTATCAAAAGGCCGCCTGGCATCGGCGGCAACTCCATGATGCGGGTGCGGAATTTGGTGCGTCTCCCGGCGGTGGCCGCCGGGCCGAGGCGGATCGTCTGCCCCACGCGAGCCGAGGTCCCCTATGAGCGAACAAGCCCCTCTGATCCACCTCGCCGACTACCGGGCCCCGGACTGGCTGGTGGAAACGGTCGATCTCGACATCGCCCTCGATCCGACCCGCACGCGCGTGTGCGCCAAGCTCACACTGGTGCCCAATCCGGCACTGGTGCCCAATCCGGCCGCCGCAGCCCCCGCGCCCGTGGTCCTGGACGGCGATGGCCTCACGCTCGTCTCCCTGGCACTCGACGGGGCGCCGCTGGCGCCCGAGCGCTACCAGGCCACGCCGAGCCGGCTCACCATTCCGCAGCCGCCCAACCACCGGTTCGAGCTCGCGGTCGAAACGCTGGTCGATCCCTCCGCCAACTCCCGATTGATGGGCCTCTATCGCGCCGGCGACACCTACTGCACCCAGTGCGAGGCGGAAGGCTTCCGCCGCATCACCTACTTCCCCGACCGGCCGGACGTCATGGCCGTGTACACGACCCGGCTCGAAGCCGAGAAGGCCGACGCGCCGGTGCTGCTCGCCAACGGCAACCTGATCGCCGGCGGCGACATCGAGGGATCGTCACGCCATTTCGCGGTCTGGCACGACCCCTTCCCCAAGCCCAGCTATCTGTTCGCCATGGTCGGCGGCCGTCTCGGCGGCATCGAGGACCGCTTCGTCACCGCGTCCGGACGCCAGGTCAAGTTGATGATTTTCGTCGAGCCCGGCAAGGAGGACCGCGCCGGCTACGCCATGGAAGCGCTCAAGCGCGCCATGCGGTGGGACGAGACGGCGTTCGGCCGCGAGTACGACCTCGACATCTTCATGATCGTGGCGGTGTCCGCCTTCAACATGGGGGCGATGGAGAACAAGGGGCTCAACATCTTCAACGACAAATACGTGCTCGCCTCGCCCGAGACCGCGACCGACACCGATTTCGCCCACATCGAGGCGGTCATCGCCCACGAGTATTTCCACAACTGGACCGGCAACCGGATCACCTGCCGCGATTGGTTCCAGCTCTGCCTCAAGGAAGGGCTGACGGTCTTCCGCGACCAGGAGTTCACCTCCGACCAGCGCTCGCGGCCGGTCAAGCGGATCGCCGATGTCCGCGTGCTGCGGGCGCACCAGTTCATCGAGGATTGCGGTCCCCTCGCCCATCCGGTGCGGCCCCAGGCCTATCGCGAGATCAACAACTTCTACACCGCGACGGTGTACGAAAAGGGCG
>JAVBUK010000134.1:0-3846 GCA_031555345.1 Xanthobacteraceae bacterium
GGTGGAATTGAGCGCGACGGCGTTCGAAAGATCGCCCTCCCCCACCAGCTCGGACACGAAGGTCTGGCGTGCGGGGGTGTCGAACGACGCCACGCATCCGAGCAGCAGCGCGAACACGTAGACGTGCCACAGCGCGACCAGGCCGGTGACGACCAGGACACCGAGCCCGAGCGCCAGCCCCCCCATCGACGCCTGGGTGACGAGCAGGATCCTGCGCCGGTCGAACCGGTCGGCGACGTAGCCGGTGAGCGGCACCAGAACGATCTGCGGCCCGAACTGCAGCGCCATCACGATCCCGACCGCGGTGGCGTTGTTGTGCGTCAGCTCGGTCAGCACCAGCCAGTCCTGGGCGACCCGCTGCATCCAGGTCCCGATGTTGGATACGAAGGCGCCCGCCGCCCAGACCCGGTAGTTGAAGGTGCCGAGCGAGCGGAACGTGTACTGGACCAGGCCGACGGCGAACGTGCGAATCGAAAACATCATGCGTGGCGGTCCAGCAGACCGATGATCTCCTCCGTCGCGCCCGTCTCGCCCAGGCGCGGAAAGATCCGCGTGACGCTGTTGAGGTGAGCGTCGGCGTTCATGTCGGTCATGGCGTCGGTCGCCAGCGTGACGTTGAACCCGCGTTCGTAGGCCTGCCGCGCCGTGGTCTCGACGCCGATACTGGTGGCGATGCCGGCAATCACCACCTGGGTGACACCCGCGCCCCTGAGATGCGCCTCGAGGCCGGTGCCGGTGAAGGCGCCCCAGCTCCGCTTGGTCACGCGGTGATCGCCGGGCTGCGCGAGTTCCGGCACCAGTTCGGCCCAATCGGCCGGCGGCGCCGCCCGGGCCGGCTGTTCGGTGCGACCGGGAGCGAAGCCGGCGACATTGACCAGCACGACGGGACGCCGATGGCGGCGGAACGCGTCGGCCAGCAACCGGCCCTTCGCCACCACGTCGGCGGCCGGATGGGCGGTCGCACGGTCGACGATCCCCTTCTGCAGATCGATGACGATGAGTGCGGTCACGGGGTCGAGAACGGTCACGGGCATGCTGGCCTCCTGCATCCAAGAGAAAAACGTCACCTCAAAATGCGCGCGGGCACGGCGGGCGTCCGCGGACGAAAACGGTCACGGCTCGACCAGCCGCTTGAGCAGCGCGAGCGAACCGGCGAGCTGCTCCCGTTCACGCGACGACAGCCGCGCGCGGATGGTGCGCAGCAGCCAATCCTGACGGGCGGCGCGACCGGCCCTGATCCGCTCGCGGCAGGCCGGCGTCACCGACCATATCGTCTGGCGTCCGTCCGCCGGGTCGGGGGCGCCGCGCACCAGTCCCGCGGTCTCGAGCGCCGCCACGGTGGCGCCGAGGGATTGCGGCCGCACCCCCTCGGCGCGGGCCAGGCCGGTCACGGTCGCGGGGCCGTCACGGTCCAGGCGGTTGAGCACCGCGACCTGGGACCAGCTCAGGTCTCCGGGGCCCGCCTGCTCGCGCAGCCGGCGCTTCAACTGCCCGACCAGGACACGAAGCTCTTCTGCCAGGCGCCCGACGGCGTCGGCCGACAATTCGTCTTTCATGACGGCATGATGTAACCAATACGAAGGAAAACTGCAAAGGTCACCTTCGCATATCGGCAATGCGCCAACGACCCACCCGACCCGGCGCCCCGGGGAAGGTTTGTCCGCCTCGCGACGGTTGATCCGACGCCAGCCGCTTGCGCACGTATTGCGTTCGACGCGAGGAAACTCGCTTCGCGCGACACAGCCGGGCCCCTCCTGCGCGCAGGATGTCGGCTTCGCGCCGGCGGTCGCCGAGATCCGAGGCCGATTGTCCATCGGCCCAAATTGCAGATATCGGGACAGCCGCCCTATCATGAACCACAAACCGCGCCGCCGCGCCGCGGCATCGATCATGTGAGGACATCATGCAGAACCATTTGCTCGACCGCACGCAGATCGCCGACTTGATCAACGGCTGGATGTACCGCGATCTCGGCGAATGGGATCGCCTTCTGGAACTCTTCCACCCCGACGGCGTCATCGAGGTCACGTGGTTCGAGGGCCTGTTCACCGAATTCGTGGCTGCCTCGCGCCGCATGGCGGCGTCGCCGGACGTCCGGAACAAGCACGTCATCGCGCCGCCGTCGGTGACCTTCGACGGCGACCGGGCCATCGCCGAGACCAACGCCATCATCGTCGGTGAAAACGTCAGCCTCGGGCTCGGCTACGCGGTGCACAACCGGTTCTACGACATGATCGAGAAACGTGCCGGCGCATGGAAAATCGTCAAGCGCCAGAGCATCTACGACATGGGGACGTTCACCTTTCCGCGCGGCATCGTCGCGATCGACCCGGACACCGTCGCCCGCTACCCGCAGGAGTACGCCCCGCTCGGTTACATCCTGGAAAAAACTGGTTTTCCGGTGCGGCGCGTGTTCGCCACCAAGGGCAGCGATCTGGAAAGAAACATGAAGGCGGCGGGCAACGCGTGGCTTGCGGGGTGAAGACGCAAGCCTCGCCCCTGGAATCTATCGCCCGACCGGCCTGAGGAACAGGATCACCATCAGGTTGACGACGGCGATCACCAGACAGACCTGGAAAACCAGGGTGTAGCTCTGCGTCTGGTCGAAAATCACCCCCGCCAGGACCGGACCCAAGGCGCCGCCGAGCGTGTCGCCGGTAAACACCATGCCGAGGATCGCCCCGTGCGACCGCATTCCGAATATGTGCGCGGTCATCGGCGATTCCATGGTGGCCAGGCCGCCATGCCCGAAGCCGAACAGCGCGGCGAACGCATACATGATCCAGAGGTCCGGCGCCGTCAGCAGCACCGCGAATGCCGCCAGCACGAGCATTCCATTCAGCACCATCGTGGGCCGATGGCCGAACCGATCGGCAACCATGCCCATCAGAACTCTGCCGAGGATGCCCGCGAAGCCCATCACCGAGATCACGGTGGCGGCCCGCGCCAGCGGAACGTCGTTCGCGGTCGCATGGAGCACGAAATGGGCGACGACGACGTAGAACAGGAAGTAGGCGCAGAAGTAGACGGCCGCCAGGAGATAGAGCTGTACGGTGCGAACCGCCTCGGCGACGCTCGAGCCGGCAGCCGGTTCGCCGACATGGGCGGCATTGGTCGCGTCGTAGCCGTAAGGCAACTGCCCCAGTTGGGCCGGGTCCCGTCGCAGGAACTGGGCGCTGACGACGATCGTGACGAACGTCGCCGCCCCGGCGATGGCATAAGAGGAACGCCAGCCGAAGCTGGCGATCAGCTGGTTGCAGACCGGCACGACGACCATCAACGCGACACCGGTCCCGGCCAGGACGATACCGGACATCATCGCCCGTTTCTTGACGAACCACCGGGCGACGGTGGACATGATCGGCACCAGAGCGGCGCTCATGCCGACGTTGATGATGCCGAAATACAGATAGAGCTGCCACATCGCCTCCACGGTGGATATCAGGACGCAGCCCAACCCCACCAGGCAACCAGCCCCGGTCATGATCACCCGCGGGCCGATCACGTCGTTGAGCCGTCCCACGAAAATCGACAGGATGCCGGTGCCGACCCAGGTCACGGAAAAAGCGGCCGAGGTCGGCCCTCGTTGCCAGCCGAATTCGTCGAGCAAAGGCCCGAAAAAGACCCCGAACGATTGGCGCGCGCCCCACATCACGATGGAGATCAGCAAGCCGGCGAAGACGATGACGTAGCCGTACGAGAAGCCGTCGTTGGTCGCCGGCGTTGCTGCGCCGGCCGGCACGTCTTGCTGCTTGCTCATTCCGATTTTCCCCGACCAGCCGGCGACGCAAGACCCCGGCGCCGCCGCCGAAAAACGACAAACCCGCCAGACGTTGGTTTAGCGGG
>JAVBUK010000366.1:0-3502 GCA_031555345.1 Xanthobacteraceae bacterium
GGCAGGTGGCTGAGCTGTGGGCCGACACCGAGCTTGCGGAGATCGGCGTCTACCGCGCCGCCCCTGTCGTCGTCCCAGAAGGAGGCGTTCTCGTCTCCTACACATTCGAGCGAGACAGAACAGGCGCGGTCGTCTGCGTCGGTGTCTTCGAGGAGCCACCGCAACCGCCGTACGAGCCCATCACCGTCTCTGCCTCCTCAGCCAAGCTCGTGCTCGATGACGACGGCATCTATACCCAGGTCGAGACGATCTGCCGAAACCACCCCGTCAACGCCGTTCGGATCTTCTGGGAAAGCGCCAAAGACTGGGTCGAGAACGACCCGTACGTGGCCGCCATCGGAGCCGAGCTTGGGCTCGCCGACGAACAGCAGCACGATATGTTCGTTCGCGCACAACTCAAGGATCGCGTGTCGTGATCCCCAACGACACTTTCGCGAACGCGGGTGCCGCCGCGGCTGTGACCAGCCCGTGGTGGCTTCCCGCGCTCCACAACATCTCCACCGTCGCGGCTGAGCTGCTCCCGATCCTGGGCGCTGCCTGGCTCGTCGTGCAGATCGCCGTGAAGCTCCTCCAGTATCGTCGGGCGCGGCGATGAGCAGAACCAACCAAGGCAAGGCCACGCAGGAATCCCTCAGCGACCTGCACGGCGCGCTCGCATCGGCGCTTGCGGACAAGATCAGGGACGGCAGCGCGACTGCCGCAGACCTTGCGGTTGCTCGCCAGTTCCTCAAGGACAACGGCATCGACTCCATTCCGACCGGCTCCAACGGCCTCGGCAAGCTCGCCAAGGAGTTGCCGTTCCAGGCCACCGATGACGACCAAGACTGAGGCACCTTAGCCTCTGTGCGGCTCAGCGGAAGTCGCTGGTGCGTTTCGTGGCCTCTGCGCCTGGGTTTGGGCATTCACCCTGAGAAAACGCATCCAGCGCCCGTTCTGGGCTCCCGCAGACTCTCATGACGAACAGACGGTCCTCCAGCTGTAAGGAGGCAGATGACCGCGTATCCCGATGACGATGAAGACTACGAACCCTGGTACGAGCCCGACGAGGCTCTGCGCCCGGAAGTCGGTTCCATCATCCTCGACGAAACCTCAGCGAAGCCGAAGAAGCGCAAGCGCACCAAGCGTCGGCCGGTCGGCTTCATCCACTTCAAGGAGCCAAAAGGCCGGCGCGTGAAGCGCCAGCCGATCGGGTTCATTTCCCACAAGGACAAGTGACAGACCTCAAACGGCACCTCAAGGGGACGCCGCGGCTGACGCCCGCCGACCCCCTCAAGGCCACCTTCAAGAACTTCTTGTGGCTGGTCTGGCGTCACCTCAATCTCCCCGAGCCGACGCCCGTACAATACAACATCGCCGACTTCCTCCAGCACGGCCCGCGCCGCCTCGTCATCATGGGGTTCCGCGGCGTCGGCAAGTCGTGGGTCACCAGCGCTTTCGTGTGCTGGTTGCTCTACTGCGACCCGCAGCTCAAAATCATGGTGGTGTCCGCGTCCAAGCAGCGCGCCGACGACTTCTCGACCTTCACGCTACGCCTGATCAACGACATCGAGGTGCTGCACTTCCTTCGCCCGAAGGACGACCAGCGCAACTCGAAAGTGGCGTTCGACGTTGGCCCTGCCAAGCCCGACCACTCGCCGTCCGTCAAGAGCGTCGGCATCACCGGTCAGATCGCCGGCAGCCGCGCCGACTTCATCATCGCGGACGACATCGAGATCCCCAACAACTCCGACACCCAGACCAAGCGCGACAAGCTCGCCGAGTCGATCAAGGAGTTCGACGCGGTGCTCAAGCCGGGCGGCCGGGTGATCTATCTGGGTACGCCGCAGACGGAGCACTCGATCTACAACCTGCTGCCCGGCCGCGGCTACGTCATCCGGATCTGGCCGGCGCGCTATCCGGACGAGGTGAAGCGCGAGCGCTACGGCGCGCGGCTCGCCCCGATGATTGCGACCGCGCTGGACGAGGACCGCGGCCTCGCCGGGCGCCCCACGGACCTCCGGAGGTTCTCCGACGAGGACCTGCTGGAGCGCGAGCTGAGCTACGGCCGCTCGGGCTTCGCCCTCCAGTTCCAGCTCGACACCACGCTGTCCGACGCGGAGCGCTACCCGCTCAAGCTCAGCGACCTCGTGGTGCTCCCGCTCGACCCCTTCCGTGGCCCCTCGGACCTCGCCTGGGCGTCCGCGCCGGACCTGCGTGTCCAGACCATCCAGGCGGTCGGCCTCAACGGCGACCACTACTACGGCCCGATGTTCGTCTCGAAGGAATACCTGCCGTTCGAGGGGGCGGTGATGTTCGTCGACCCGTCCGGCAAGGGCAAGGACGAGACCTCCTACGCCGTGGTGAAGATGCTCCACGGCCGGCTGTTCCTGACCGATATCGGCGCCTTCATTGGCGGCTACGATGACACCGTGCTGGAGGCGATCTGCCTCGCGGCCAAGAAGCAGAACGTGAACCTGATGCTGTGCGAGCCGAACTTCGGCGGCGGCATGTTCACCCAGCTCCTGCGCGCCAAGTCCCTGGCCGTCTATCCCTGCGCCGTCGAGGACGCCAAGTGGTCGACTGCTCAGAAGGAAGCCCGGATCATCGACACCCTGGAGCCGGTGATGAACCAGCACAGGCTGGTCGTCTGCCCGAGCGTGATCGACAAGGACTTCCGCTCGACCGAAGGCTACCAGCCCGAGGACGTGCAGCGGTACCGGCTGTTCTACCAGATGACCCGGATCACCAAGGACCGGGGCTCACTGGTCCACGAAGACCGCCTCGACGCCCTCGCCGGCGCCGTCGCCCACTGGGTCGAGTTCATGAACAGGGACACCGAGCAGGCCCACATCGCCGCCAAGGAGGCGGTGATCGACGCCGAGCTGGAGAGGTTCATGGACCACGTCATCGGCGGACGAGCCCGCTTCGGCGGGGAGCCGAACGATGCGTGGTCATCGTCGGTGATGCGGTATCAAAGGGTGTAGGGAATAGGTTGCCCTTCAACACCCCCGCTGCCCTCCCTGGGTCCATATATAAGATACATCTATAGGTACCTTATAGGATATCCTATGGGTATCTATAGATGGTCTTATAGGTGGGGATTAAGGTTGGATTATAGAGGTGCTTAGGTGGCGGTGAAGGGGCAGCAGCGATCAGCCAGCCCTCAGCCAACCCCAGGAGCCTTCTTCCCTGAAATGGCACCGATGATGCCCCCTATCATGGCTGACCAGCCCAACAGCATCCGTGCCTCGCGCTCCGTCAGGCCAACGATCCAGATGCCCGGCAGGTAGACGACGACCGCGAATGCCGTTCCGCTCACCAGGAACCAAGAGAACCACCTCCAGAAATACTCCGGGAACTTCTCCTGCCACTTCATCAGGCACCACTCCAACACAGCTATCTTCGGGGCTGCCTGTAGTGGCAGCCGGCCGGGTGCTTGGCAAGATCGTGTCGAGGCCCGCAGGGCGCGCTGGCGTGGCCGTAGAGAGGCGTTTGGCGTGGCTGGTGTCGCGCACCGCTGCGA